>JAIRYL010000107.1 GCA_031267775.1 Tannerellaceae bacterium | reverse complement strand
CTGTCGTGAACAGGCTTGCCAATGAAGGAAATCCGGCCGCTTTCAGGTTCAGCAAACCGCATGTAGCAGGTTATGATTATAGTTTCAGCGGATTAAAAACCTCTTTCCTCTATACGCTGCGAGACAGGCTGAAAGAGGAACCCGGTTTTATAGAAAAGAACAAACAAGACTTATGCGCCTCCCTGCAGGCAACGGTAATTGATATCCTGATGGACAAACTACTGAAAGCGTCGAACGATTTAAGGATAAAAGAAGTAGCCGTTGCCGGAGGCGTATCGGCCAATACCGGCTTGCGAAACGCCTTTCATGCCTGCGCCGGGCGATACGGCTGGACAATCCACATTCCGCCGTTTGCCTTTACAACCGATAATGCCGCCATGGTAGCTATTTCGGGCTACTACAAGTATATGAAACACGCATTTTGCGCCATGGACGCCGTTCCGTTTTCAAGGGTAGTTATCTAATCGAACAATCCGTAGACCATAAATAGATGAACGTACAAATCATAACAATAGGCGACGAACTGCTCATAGGGCAAGTGGTAGATACCAATTCGGCCTGGATGGGGCAGGAATTGGATAAAGCCGGTTTTCGGGTTATCCGGAGAACAGCCGTAGGCGATGTGGAAAAAGATATACTGGAAGCAATCGGCGCAGCCATAAACTGCGTGCAAATTGTATTACTGACAGGCGGTATCGGGCCGACCAAAGATGATATTACCCAAAAAACGCTGTGCAAGTATTTTGATAGCGAGCTGTATTTCTCCGAAGAAGTATATGCCAACATCATCCATCTTTTCGACCAATCGGGAAGAACTGTTAACGAACTGACCCGCGCCCAGGCAATGGTTCCCCGCAAATGCACGGTTATCCAAAACAAGACGGGCACAGCGCCCTGTACCTGGTTTGAAAAAGACGGGAAAATACTTGTATCCATGCCCGGCGTTCCTTACGAAATGAAATGGCTGATGACGAACGAAATAATACCCCGCCTGAAAAAGAAGTTTGGCCGGGATATCTTCATCCGTCATAAAACCACCTGGACGAGCGGATTTACCGAATCGGCGCTGGCTATGCAACTTGCCGGATTTGAAGAACAATTGCCCCCCTTCGTCAAATTAGCTTATCTTCCCCAACCGGGACTTATCCGCCTGCGTTTATCTGCCTGCGGAAAAAACGGCGAGCAAGAGTCGGAACAGGTCATAACCGCGCTAAATGAAAAGCTGCACAAGCTGATAGCCGGACACATTCTTGCCACAGAAGATAAAGCCATAGAAGAACAAATGGGAGAAGCCCTGCTGGCCAAAGGCCTGACAATGGGAACTGCCGAAAGCTGTACAGGCGGACGCATAGCAAGCATGCTGACCGCTATTCCGGGTAGCTCGCGCTATTTTGCCGGCGGCGTCGTTTCGTACAGCAACGACGTAAAACGCCGCGTATTGGGAGTATCCGAAGAAGATTTATCTCGATACGGCGCCGTAAGCCGGCCTGTAGTCGAGCAAATGTCGGCAGGCGCCATTCGCGTACTGGGATGCGACTGCGCCGTTTCTACCTCCGGCATTGCCGGCCCGGACGGGGGTACGCCCGAAAAACCGGCGGGGACGGTTTGGATAGCCGCCGCATACAAAGGAAAAGTAGTCGCCCGGCAGCATCGCTTTGCCGGCATACGCGAAATGAACATCGTACGCGCTTCCAACATGGCGCTGCTGGCGCTGCTTGAACTCATTCGTAAAGCCTGAAAATCCGTTCCATCAACCGCCATTTTTCAGCCGAGTTGGCCTTAGGGTCGGCCACCTGAAAAACAGACGTTTTTTCTTCCCATTCAGCCTGAAGGGGTAAACCGGCCAGCTTGCCAAAAGCCGTATCCCAGTCAAAATCCAATCGAGTTTCCACTATCATGAACAAACGGGTATTTACAAGATATATTTCCATTTCCAAAATACCCACGCTACGAATCCCTTCGCCTATCTCAGGCCAGAATTTTTCTTTGCTGTGATACTTCTTATACAATTCAATTAATTGGGGATCATCTTTCAAATCCAATGTCTGGCAATAACGCTTTGTTGGAAAATCAACTTGTTTTAACTGATATCCGGTAGTTTTTGTTTCCATCATTATTCATTTTTTTTCTGCAAACTTACATAAAAAAAGGCAGCTAAAGAACATGCCGCGCCCCGCGCCCAGGGCCGACGCATCTAATTGCCGGAAGATACGGCGAAATCCCGACCTCCATACGCCTCCTAAATCAATTTTACCGTAAAAGATTATACCAGAGGAGAAAAGAAATACTGAAAAATAAAGGAACAAATCATTTTTTTGCGTGAAATTTGCCCGGAAACACGTATGGAAAATAAAAATTAACATAAACGAATTTTTATTTTCATTTGTGCAGTTTTTATTTCATATACGCAAATTTTTATTTCAAGCATACTGATTTTTTTTTTCACGCATGAATTTTTATTTTTATATACGCTAATTTTTATTTTCATTTATGCAGTTTTTATTTTTCATTTGTACTGCCTTTTTTTTATTTGCTGTTTTTTCTTTTCACATACGCTAATTGTTTTTTTCATTTATGCAGTTTTCATTTTTCATTTGTACTGTCTTTTTTTCATTTGCTGTTTTTTCTTTTTTCATACGTATTTTTTTCCATTTTATGAGTTATTCCGGGTATATGTTATTTATTTTTCATTTCTAAAGGATAAGCCTGTCCTGTATTTGAAGTGCGGGCGGGCTTTTCTTTAGGGAGGCGAAGGGCGAAGCGCGAGCCTTTGAGCGACGCCGAAGGGGGCGCGACGCGCGAGCTTTCTCCCTTCTGCCTTCTGCCTTCTCCTTTCTGCCTTCTGCCTTCTCCATTTCCCCTGCCCTGCCGGGTAAAAATAAAGGTTCTTCGAGTTCTTTTACAACAAAAAAAACAATTGAATTAAATATTCATATGATGCTATTTAATAAATTATTATATTTGTCCGTATGAATAACAATCTATAACTTTCAAATAAATCACATTATGGCAGCCGATAAAAAAGCAATTGATTTTGGGAAAATAAAACGTTATATAAGTAACAGAACAGCAGAATTTTACATCGAAACATTAGAAGGAGAAGAAAAAGAAAACTTCAAATCTGTTATTAAATACATAGATAATACCAGAAGGACAAAAGACCTGACCAAACAATATGACGTTCAAGAACTTGAACGCATAAAAAACAAATTGAACAACTTTTCTCCCACACGCGAACAACAATCTGTTATCAATGCTATCAACCGCGAGAGAAAGGAAGAAAATACCAAGATAAAGAAATCAAGGATAAAGCGTAAAATAGCGCCCCCATCCCCGACGGTAATAGAACGAACGCCTTACGAGAAAGTATCGAAAGCCTTTTGGGACCTCAAAACAATCGTAGAAGAAGACGGAAAACTCCTTGGATCCAAAGAAATAGAAGTAGTAAGGAAGAATTTAATTATCCTTGCTAACCATACGGACATAATACTTCAGGAACGCGTTAAGTTTGAAATACAACAGGCGTACAGACAAGCCGAAGAGATTAAACAACAAATAGAAAAACTTAACACAAAAATCAAAAAACAATAAAAGCAAGGCTATTTTTTACCGGCAAAGACTTTTTATTTAGTTTTGTCGCCAATTAGTTATAAAATAACAGACATATATGAAAACAAAACGCGCAGGAAGTTCTTTCCAGAAAATGAGTTCAGACCGAAAGTTGGAATCCGTTTTTTTATTCGTAACAGGTAAATGCAACGCCAAATGCAAAATGTGTTTCTATGCAGACGACATGGAAAAGAAAGAACAGGATTTGACGTTTGACGAAATAAGAAAACTCTCCGAAAGCGCAGGAGAATTCAACCGCTTATGGCTCTCCGGAGGCGAACCGACGCTACGGGACGAATTGCCCGGAATTATTGAAATGTTTTATACAAACAACCATATCAAAGACGCTAACATACCTACAAACGGCTTGCGGGGAGACCGCGTGGTAGAATGGGTGAAACGCCTGAGAAACAGTTGCCCCGACTTAAATATTACCGTCAGCGTATCATTAGACGGTTTTGGCCGGACGCATGATACCCAGCGCGGCGTGCCCGGCAATTTCTACAAAACGGTTGAAACGCTAAAGAAAGTGGACGAAAACTTTGCGCACGATGGCAAAGTACTCAAAAATATAGCCACCGTAATCACCCGCTATAATCTGGAAGAGATTATAGACTTTATGATGTGGTCGTTCGGACGCTTAAACGTATTGACGCACACCATAGAAGCCGCGCGCGGAATGACCCGCGAAGACGGCGTTAAGATACTTACCGAAAAATCATTGCTGGAACTGCAAGACAAAATCGTTCCGTTTTACGCAGCCTATGCCAACCGTATGGCCGAAGGCGTTACAGGTTTCAGAAAACGGGTAACCCGGTTCTTTTACCTCGGACTTATACGCGCCATGTATACCATACGCGCCGGCAATATAGACAAACCAACGCCCTGGGGCATGGACTGCACGGCAGGAGAAACTACGCTGGTAATAGACTACGACGGACGTTTCCGTTCATGCGAACTGAGACAACCCATAGGCAATGTAAAAGACTACGACTATAACGTACAGGAAATTATGTATGCCCAAGCCATGAAAAAAGAAGTATCCGAAATAGGACATGGATACGCCGCCAATTGCTGGTGTACGCACGGATGCTGGATTATGTCGTCTATCGTATTTAATCCGGGAAAAATGGTATCTAAAATATATAAAGGCTACCGGCAGACAAAGAAACTTAGCAAACCGCTGAACCTGAGCGAACAATTATTGACAGACCTGGAACTGAAATACAGTCTGGACAGGGGTAAACTGGCTCAAATAGGAATCTTATGAAACTGTTCCTTGTAACAAGAGGCTCGCAAGGAGACGTCTATCCTTACCTCGCGCTGGCGTCGGAGCTAAAGAAGCGCGGGCACGAGGTAACGCTGAGCTTGCCCCAACTGTTTGAAAACCTTGCCAAATCATTCCAAATCAGGTACGTGCTGCAAGCGTGCGACGACGTAAGGGGAATGATTGGGGGAGCGGCGGAAACGAATCAAAAAACCAGCCATCTGCTGAAATGGGTGCGCAGGGTTATGGATAAACAGTTTGAAGAGTTTATTCCCGTCTTGAACGAACATGATATACTGATAGCCGCCAACACGGAATTTGCAGCGCCAAGTATAGCCGAATATTGTAAAAAACCTGTTATACGGACAGCCTTCGCGCCTTTTCTTCCGGGAACGCTGATACCTCCTCCCGTTATGCCCTGGCCTAAAGCAAACCCGGTATTTACCCCCAGATTCTTGTGGAAGGCGCTGAATACAGGTACAAACTTTATGGTTCTTCATACGCTTAATAAAAACCGGAAACAGCGCGGCATGCCGCCCGTTAAGAACTTTGGCCTGCATGCGGCGGAAACTTCTGCTAATTTCCTGATGTATAGCCGCTATCTGGGCAATACAGACCCCGGCTGGACGTATAAATGGGATATTGGAGGATACTGCTTCAACGATGCATTGCCTCACGACGAAGATACCTTTAAACAAATCATGGCGTTTATCCGGGAAAACGACAAGCCTGCCCTTTTCTTTACGCTGGGTAGCTGCGACGCCAAAGATAAAGACCGGATTTCGGAATGGCTGCTCGATATCTGTATCAGGCGGGGATATAAACTTGTCGTCGGAAGCGGCTGGTTTAATACAGGCAGCCGTCTGCAAAACAATCCCAACGTATTTATTGCAGACAAACCGGTTCGCCACTCGCTGATATTTCCCTGTTGCAAGGCCATTATCCATCATGGCGGATGCGGCGCCACCCATAGCGCCGCCCGTGCCGGAAAGCCGCAACTGGTATTTCCGCTCATCATAGACCAGCATTATTGGGGAAACCGCGTTTCCGAATTAGGCGTCGGCCCCGAAAGGGCGAGAATAGCCCGAATATCCGCGAAACAACTGGAAGATAAAGTAAACGATCTGGTTAATAACGCATCGTATCAAGAAAAGGCAGCCGCTTTAGGCAAACAAATCCAAAGCGAACAAGGCGTAGAGGATATGTGCCATTACATAGAAGCAACTTTCGGTTAACATGCAAACGAATGAATAAACAAGCTGTATCTCCTTTTGCCAAGCCGGTTTATGTAATGCTGAAACCCGCAGGCTCCGTTTGCAACCTGGCATGCGAATATTGTTATTACCTCGAAAAAGGCAAGCTCTATACGCATGTGAAAAGCCATAGCATGCCGGAGGAGTTACTGGAACGATTCATACAGGAATATCTGTCGAGCCAGACCATGCAACAGGTTTTATTTACCTGGCATGGCGGCGAAACGCTTATGCGCCCTGTCAGCTTTTACAGAAAAGCGCTGGCGCTTCAACGGAAATATGCGCAGGGAAGGGAGATAGATAACTGTATTCAAACAAACGGGACTTTACTGAACGACGAATGGTGTCGTTTCTTCAAGGAAAATAATTTCCTTGTGGGCGTTTCTATCGACGGGCCGCAGGAATTTCATGACGAATACCGCAGGAACAGGCAAGGGCTTCCTTCTTTCGTAAAGGTAATGAAGGGAATCCGCCTGCTGAAAAAGTACGGAGTGGCATACAACGCCATGGCTGTAATAAATGATTATAACGTAGATTATCCGCTGGATTTTTATAACTTCTTTAAAGAACTGGCATGTCAATACATACAGTTTGCGCCGGCCGTCGAGCGCGTCGACGCGCATGCCGGCGATAGGGTTCTTACCACGCCCGAACAGCAACATGCGGCCATCAAACCGGCTCCTTTCTCCGTAGACGCCGAAAAATGGGGCGATTTCCTTTGCGCCATATTTGACAAGTGGCTGGAAAAAGACGTGGGAACATACTATATACAACTTTTCGACGCCACGTTAGCCAATTGGGCAGGCCTGCCGCCGGGCGTCTGTATATTCGCGCAAACCTGCGGACATGCCGGGGTAATGGAGTTTAACGGCGACGTATATGCTTGCGACCATTATGTATTCCCCGAATACAAGCTGGGAAACATCTACGCAAAAACCATTACGGAAATGATGTATAGCCCGGAGCAGATGAAATTCGGCGCGGATAAGTTTGACAAACTGCCGGCGCAATGCAAGGCATGCGACTATCTTTTTGCCTGCAACGGCGAATGCCCGAAAAACCGTTTCCTGTACACGGCAAACGGCGAATACGGCTTGAATTATCTTTGCAAAGGATACAAAAAGTTCTTTAATCATGCGGCGCCTTATATGGACTACATGAAAAACGAACTGCTGGCCGGACGTCCGCCCGCAAACGTTATGCGCGTGGCCGGACAATTCTCTACCTGACAATTATCAGATTAGATATAGTAATAATATGAAACGACGTGATTTTATTAAAACAGGAAGTATGGCTATGTTAGGTTCATTGGCTGCTCCTTCTTTTCTGGGAGGAATAGCAAACGCTGCCGGCGATAAGGCGGCAGGGGTCGCATTTGCTCTGAATCATTTTGGAGCGAGCGAGGCCGACATACGGAAAACGCTGGACGCAGCGCTGGAAAAAGGCGGCGATTATGCCGATTTGTTCTTTGAACATACCTTTAGGAACAGTATCGGGTTACAGGATGGCGCCGTTAACCGGGCGTCGTCTACCATCGATTTTGGCATGGGAGTGCGCGTATTGGCCGGCGATCAAACCGGCTATGCTTACGTAGAAAGCGTAACGCTGGCAGACATGCTGAAAGCGGCTACAACGGCGGCCCGCATCGCCGCCGGTTCGGGGAGCAGGAAGCCGGTAAATATGACCGAGAAGCCTGTCGTCAAAAACTATTATGCCGTACAGCAGCCTTGGGATTTGATTTCCGTAAAGGAAAAAACGCCTTATCTGCAGGTTATCAACGACCGTATCTTTGAGCTTGACGGCAGGGTTGTAAAAGTAAACGCTTCTTTAGGCGATTCTACTTCGCATATTCTTTTTTGTAATTCGGAGGGCGTGATGTATTACGATTACCGCCCCATGGTTACCCTGGGGGCCGTTTGCATTATGGAACAGGACGGCAAGATAGAAAATGCGTACGCATCCCGCGCTTACCGCATGGGAGCAGAGTTTCTGAACGATGATATTATAGAAACCATCGCCAGGGAGGCGGTTGAAAAAACGGCTATCCTTTTTAACGCCGTCAAACCCAAAGGCGGCGAAATGCCGGTAGTTATGGGCGCCGGCGGTTCGGGTATTTTTCTGCACGAAGCGATTGGCCATGCCTTTGAAGCGGATTTCAACCGCAAGAACATTTCTATTTTCTCCAATCAACTGAACCGGAAGATTTGCAATGAACATATAAATGTGGTAGACGACGGGACGATACCATTTAACCGCGGCTCGGTAAATATAGACGACGACGGCGTAGACGGCCAGAAAACATACATCGTTAAAGAAGGCGTACTTACCAGTTACCTGCACGACCGCATCAGCGCCAGGCATTATGGCATTCCTTCCACGGGGAACGGACGCCGCGAATCATTCCGCATGGCGCCTATCCCGCGCATGCGCGCTACATATATGGAAGCCGGAAACGTAACGGAAGAAGAAATGATTGCTACCGTAAAAAAAGGTATCTATGCCGCTACCTTTACCAACGGACAGGTACAGATAGGCGCAGGCGACTTTAC
>JAIRYL010000100.1 GCA_031267775.1 Tannerellaceae bacterium | reverse complement strand
AAAGATGTAGCGTTTTACGGGTGTGGAAGGTTTATACGGGGCGAAATTTTGTCTCACAGGTTGTGAGAGTGATTTTCGCCGGCGAAAATCGCTCTCTTACAGGTGTGGAAGGTTTATACGGGACGAAATTTTGTCTCACAGGTTGTGAGAGTGATTTTCGCCGGCGAAAATCGCTCTCATAGATTAGAGTTTATGTAAATTAGTATTCGTAATGCCAAGGATTGATTTTTAATTCTGAAATTATGCAGCGCTGCACACGTTTTAAAGATTCTCCCGACAAAGTTATTGGCTCTGAACCTGCACTCATCTTTGACAATCCTCATACGTTTGATACTTCCTATAGCATGTCCTCCCCTTACACTAAAAGAAGAATCTTTCTCTTTATTAATCTGACGCTTAAATAAACGGCATACGTCGTACAGAAGTTTTCTCCAGTCTAAGTTGAAGAGAGTATTGGAACAATGGCTACATAACCGAAGCATTGGAAACTGTAATTGATTTTGGGTTCAACAGCCTTGAAATCAACCGTATCGAAGCAGAAGTCATGCAAGGTAATATTGTTTCTGAGAAAGTATTAGAAAAATCAGGTTTCAAAAACGAAGGTGTTTTGAGACAATGGATGTATTGGAACGGAAATTATTACGATATGACTATGTTTTCGTTACTAAAAAAGGACTATTACAAAGAATGAAATTACTCTCCGTTTGAATTTCTTACGAGAAAAAAATAAGGGCCTTATCCATAGAAAATGAGCAGACTGTCCAGCTACAAGTACAAAAAAATATGGAAGAGCGCTTGTCAACGGGAAATTTTATAACTGCGAGGGCTAAAGTTAATGAAGAAATTGTTTCAGTTTTTACGTTATTTCCTCCGGATAAGTAAGATCAGTCCCAAAACCTTCAGGCAGATAGCCCCGTAAAACAAGGCAAACCGGACGGGCGGCACAGGATATACATACCTGAAAAGCAAAGAAACAAGAATCATAATCACTCCCGCCAGAATAAAATACAGCCATAGGGCAGGCTTAAAATCTTTTCTGCGGAAAACGCAGATAAGGAAAATCAGTTTCAAAGCGACAGCCATGCCTGACAATATCCAAAAATAAACGGAAGAAATAGCAGGCTTCGACCACCTGACGGCAAGCGCTATCAATAATAGCGTCAATCCGCTATACAGAAAAACGCGCGGGTTTACTTTTCTCATGCGAAGTTATAATACTATAAATCTGTTCAAACAACGGTGCAAATATCGTAAATAAAATGTTAAACTTACGATATCCCTTTAATTAACAGTAAAAAAGAACGTATCTTGCAGCAATTTTAAAAACTGACCATTTCATGCAGATAAGACCTCTCATACTTGCCTTGTCCTTATTCGTTTCATTTGCCGCCTGCGTCAAAGAAGAAATCATAATAGACGGGAACGAACGACCCACAAAAGGGGTGGGAGGAGACCCTTCTAAACGAACCATGCTGGTTTACATGATTGCCAGTAACCTCGGCGGCGATCTTAAAAACAACCTGGATATCATGACGTCTGTAGCGACGGAAGAAAACCTCAATGGCGGAAATCTTCTCGTTTATTATTCGGAGAATAAAGAAAAGGCAAGCCTCTTCGAAATAAAACCGGATGAAAATGGAACGCCAACCCGATACAATATATGCGACTATGAAAATCAAAGCGCCGTATCTAAAGAAACCATGCGCAGTGTGATCGACAAAGTGGCGTCGTTATACCCGGCCGATAGCTATGGCCTGTTATTATCGAGCCATGCTACGGCCTGGCTGCCGGTAGGATACCATCAAATGCTTCGCGCTTTTGGAGAAGAAAGCGGCAAATGGTTCGAAATAGACGAACTTGCCGAAGCCATACCTGACAATCTGTTTGATTTCCTTATTTTCGACGCCTGCAGTATGGGCGCTATAGAATGTATGTATGAATTAAAAGAGAAGGCAAATTACATTATCGCTTCTCCTTCTGAAATAATAACGATAGGATTCCCTTATCAAACGATTCTCCCTCGTCTGTTCACAAAGGAAGCCGATTTGGCAAATGTGGCAAAAGACTTTTATGAATTTTTCAAAACCTATACCTATCCCTCAGGCAGTATATCGGTAACCGTTACAAAAGAGTTGGAGAACTTAGCGGCTATTACAGGAGAAATTCTGAATCGGGATGAAAACGCCATCTTCTCCCTCGATATTTCCAGTATGCAGGTGTTGTCATACCTTCCGGCTTCGCCGGTAGAGCTTGTTGATTTTGGCGATATGATCAAACAGGTGGCCACAAAGGAACAATACGGGCGGTTTGAAAGCGCCCTGAAAAAGGCGGTATTATATCCTTATTCTACCAAACAGATCTATACCACAAGCGGCGGATATTATGACGTTACCGCCTATTCCGGGCTTTCCGTATATCCGTTAAGGTCAAATTACACCCAATTAAACGATTGGTATAGAAACAGACTTAGCTGGTATCAAGCCGTTTTTCAATAATGGAAAAAGAACCGTTATCATAAAAACCGCACAAAAATCAAAAAAACCAGTTACAGCTATTGCATATTTAAAATATACGCTTACCTTTGCACCCGCATTCATTATTAAACGCACAGGCCGATTTGCTAGCTCAGCAGGTAGAGCACATCCCTTTTAAGGATGGGGTCCTGGGTTCGAATCCCAGGCAAATCACATAAAGAAGTCGCTTTCCAGCGGCTTTCTTTTTTAAGTTACGTTCTTCCCGTC
The DNA here is from genome assembly GCA_031267775.1 of Tannerellaceae bacterium. Taxonomy (GTDB): domain Bacteria; phylum Bacteroidota; class Bacteroidia; order Bacteroidales; family Tannerellaceae; genus DFXE01. The sequence continues at coordinate 8,101 of JAIRYL010000100.1, read as the reverse complement.
CATCTTTTGCTCGCCTGCCCAACACAGTGTTTGATGAAAGTAGTATAAGCATCCCAAAAGCGCCATTTGGATTGTGTAAAAAAGATGATTACCGGCTATGCCTCCTTAGTTCATTCAAGCGGATGAACGCATACGGTTTGAACCTGGAACGGGCTTGACTGAGAGCGCCTTTGGTCGCCTCGCGAATACTGAAGCCGGCGCCGGAGACGGCGTTAAAGAAGCTGTCCGGTTCACGCTGTAAGGAGCGTTTGAGAAGCATTATCAAAATGATTAAACGCTGGAATGTTAAAATTCTAATTACAATTCACCCGCTTTATTTTCGAGCAACTGTGTAAGTTCTTCTTCAACCTCCTCTATTGTGGGTAAAGCCGATTTTAGATTTTCAGGAATGGCTTTACTTAGCTGATAATCGCTTACGCCAATGGGTTGATTGTAACCGGATAAAGCATATTGAGCCAGAATCTCATCTTTCCCTTTGCAAAGCAGCAAACCGATAGTTTTATTATCATTCTCTCCCCTTAGCTTGTCGTCTACCACGTTGATATAGAAGTTAAGTTGCCCGGCATATTCCGGTTTGAATGGCGTCGCTTTTAGCTCCACAACCACAAACGCATGAAGTTTGATATTATAAAGAATCAGGTCGGCGTAAAAATCGCTGTCTCCTATTTGGAAATGTTTTTGTCGGGCCACAAAAGCAAAACTGTTTCCCATCTCCAAAAGATATTTTGTAACATGCCCGACAAGCTGTTCTTCAATATCTCGTTCGTCGGCACGTTCTTTCACGCCAGCTAAATCAAATATATAGGGGTCTTTGAGTAAGTAATTGGCTAAGTCGCTTTGCGGCTTTGGAAGAGTGGCTGTAAAATTGTTTACTTTCCGGCTCTCTATTTGCCGTTGAAACAAATTGCGCTCTATCTGAATTTTAAGAATAGCGCTACTCCATCCAAATTCAACGGATTGTTTCATGTACCAATATCGACTGCCTAATGGTAATTTGCTATCCAGTAATGCTATATGACTAGCCCAGTTTATTTGGGAAACAGGGGAGCATATAAAACAGTTCTCTATTTGTGGAATTGGATGTTGGGTAATTGTTGCTAATGCTTTACATACGCCCCCCATTTGCGCAGGAAGTTCCTGCGTAATTATATTCTCCTCATTGTTAGTGGTTTGAATTTGGGCAGGAGCCTCCTGCCCAAATGTATATTCATTTAAAATATCTGTTACCGAAAGAACTTTTTCCAATGTCGGTTTTTCTAATTCTTGGTCTGCCCGGATTAATTGTTCAACTATTCCTGTCGGATACAATTTAGCAAACTGACGCATATATTTGAGGTTTCTCGGAGAATAACCTTTCTTTTCAGGGTGTAATTTCCTGAGAGCTTCAGAAGTACGTTCGATAAATTTACTTCCCCAGCCTAACTGTTTCTGATTGAATAGGATGAAATGCCCGATCTTCCAATAGTGCAATAACATCTGAACATTGGCGGCAGAAACGAGTTTCACTTGCGCCTGGTCAATTTCCATACTTATTGCCTGTATGTATTCGTCAAACTCTTTCCGATCTGTATTTTTCTTCATGATGTTGGGACTTGTTCATATTTAATCGTTCCACAAAGATACGGATAATAATCATAGTTGATTGAATTTATCCTTTGCGTTAGCCCTTAGGAGGCGTCTGGGATATTTTAGAATAATTAGCTTTTTCATGTTGTATAGTTGAAGAAGTTTACCTGCAATTGTAATGTAAAATTCTTAAAAATTAAGTAATCCTTGAATTTGTATGAAAAAAAAGAAAAGAATTTACCTGTCCGAAATAATTTCATATATGGAGAATACGAATTAAATTATCATTATATGTCATATTTACAGAAAATAATTATAGGCGCTTTCTTGACCATATTACCAATCGGTATATCGGCACAGAAGATAATTGACTTGGCTTCTAATCTGTCTAATAGAAAGTTCAAAGCCATTAGCAGCGTGGCCAGGAGTATGATGTATATATATCGTTACAGGAAAAGGAAGTATCTTCCTACAGATACTTCCCCAATACCTGTATGCCTCTTTCAAGGTTTTCTTTGGAGAGCGACGCATATCCCAAACGAATCCCCTGTATGGATTCTCCAAAACTGAACCGGTCGGGCGTATAAAACCCCACCCGTTTCCGGTTGGTCAACTCCTTCAGCTTGTATAGATCCATCTCTTTTACCGGCTGTATCCAGAAGGCCAAACCGCCGTCCGGCTTCTTATAGGTAACTTTATCTTTCAGGTAATAGTCGAGCAGCGAGGCAAAGAAATCTCTTTTCTCCAGATAATGGCTTACCATTCTTTTCTTGTGCCGGCTTACGTCGCCTTCGTGTATCAGTTCCAGGATAGCCTGCTCCATAATACTATCCCCTTGCATGTCGATAATCCGGCGTAAAGCGCCTACCTGCTCGATAAAATCGATCGAACTGTAAATATAGCCGATGCGGATAGCCGGCGCTATCAGTTTGCTGAGCGTCCCGATATAAATATAGTTGCGTATCCCTTCGTAAGCCGACAGAGGCATTACGGGGCGTTGGCCGAAATGGTATTCGTTATCGTAATCGTCTTCTATAATGGTAAACGGATAGTTGTTAGACAGTTCAATCAGTTTCAGCCGGCGGGTCAGGCTGAGCGTAACCGTTGTGGGATACTGGTGGTGCGGCGAAATATGTAACGCTTTAACCCGGTACTTTTTCAGCGCCGCCTCCACTTGGTCTATCCGGATACCTTCGTCGTCTACGCCGATAGGGATCAAGGTAGCTCCCGCATGGAGATAGGCTTCCCAGGCCGGCTTGAATCCCGGATTTTCAATCAGCGCCACATCTCCTTTCTCCAGCAGACGCTGGGCTGTCAGGTAAAAGGCCATCTGGCTTCCGCGCGTAATACAGATTTGGGTAGCCGATGTATTCATACTCCGGTTATGATTCAGCATCTTTGAAATAGCTTCCCGCAAACGGATATCGCCAAACTCGCTGGCGCGGTTCATGATCAGGCCCGCTTTCCGGGCGAATATCCGGCGGTACGATCGTGCCAGTTCATTAATGGGCGCATAAGAGGTATCGGGCAAACCGTCGTCAAAAAAGATCAAATCGTTCTTTTGGGTTTCCGGTTTATGGAAAGGCTCTTCCGGGTTATTCAGCCCCGACGGGATAACAGACGGTAATTGATCCGATACGTAACTCCCTTTCCGTTCCGAAGCAGCCAGCCAGCCTTCCGATAATAGAATGTCAAACGCCTGTACCACCGTGTTGCGGTTCACCTTTAACAGCAAAGCGATCTGACGTGTTCCGGGTAAGGCTTCTCCCGCCTTTAGCGTCCCGTTTTTAATATACAGGATGATTGCGTCGGCTATCTGGATATAAACGGGCTTGGCGCTGCTTTTATCTATCTCTAACTGAATGAACCAGGGTCTCAACATGGCTGAACGGTTTGTTTGTAGTATAACTGGACTGTTTGTATTTATTAAAACTGGCACGCAAATATAGTCCAAACCTGTCATACTTTTGCTGCCTGTTACTAATTTTTAAAAAACATCAACAGTATGCAAGCAGAAATAGAAAAACAGTACGAGCTAAACAAGAATCTGGCTCAAATGTTAAAGGGCGGCGTAATTATGGACGTTTCAACCCCCGAACAGGCGCGTATAGCCGAACAGGCCGGAGCCGTTGCCGTTATGGCCCTGGAAAGAATACCGGCAGATATACGCGCGGCGGGCGGTGTATCGCGTATGAGCGACCCCAAGATGATACGGAGCATACAGCAGGTAGTCAGTATCCCCGTAATGGCTAAGGTACGCATTGGTCATTTTGTAGAAGCCCAGATATTGGAGGCTATCGAGATCGATTACATCGACGAGAGCGAAGTCCTTTCTCCTGCCGATGATAAATACCACATAGACAAAAGTAAATTCAAAGTTCCCTTTGTTTGCGGGGCTAAGAATATAGGCGAAGCGCTCCGCAGGATTGCCGAAGGCGCGTCTATGATCCGTACCAAAGGCGAACCGGGAACCGGCGACGTTATCCAGGCCGTCAGGCATATACGCGCGATGACTTCCGAAATCCGGCGCGTGCAGAGCATGAAGGAAGACGAGCTGTACTATGCCGCCAAAGAACTGCAGGTTCCTTACGAACTGCTGCGGAGCGTACATGAAAACGGCAAATTGCCCGTTGTAAACTTTGCCGCCGGCGGAGTGGCCACGCCTGCCGACGCCGCTCTTATGATGCAGTTGGGCGCCGAAGGCGTATTCGTGGGTTCCGGTATTTTTAAATCGGGCAATCCGGCTAAAAGGGCGCAGGCTATCATAAAGGCTGTTACAAACTTCTCCGATCCCCATGTATTGGCCGAAATATCCGAAGACCTGGGCGAAGCGATGGTTGGAATCAATGAAAGCGAGATACAGTTACTGATGGCGGAAAGGGGAATCTAACGTGAAAATCGGAGTCTTAGCTCTGCAAGGCGGATTTATCGAACATATTGGGGCGCTTCATGCGTTGCAGGTCGATTCTTTCGAGATACGGAAAAGGGAGGATTTGCAAACGGCTATGGACGGACTTATTTTACCGGGCGGCGAAAGTACCGTTATCGGCAAATTGTTGAAAGAGCTTGATCTGTTCCACGCCCTGAATGAACAAATCCAAAACGGCCTCCCTGTCTTCGGTACGTGCGCCGGCATGATACTTCTGGCCAAAAAGATCAGGGGTACGGATACGGCTTATTTCGGAGCCATCGATATGGAAGTGAAAAGGAATGCTTACGGACGGCAGTTGGGCAGTTTTTTTACCGAAGCTGCATTCAAGGGCATTGGCGTCATCCCGATGACTTTTATACGCGCTCCCTATATCGAGTGGGCTGCGCCGGAAGTAGAAATCTTGTCGGAAGTAAACAAACGCATCGTTGCCGTTCGACAAAATAATCTGCTGGCGACTGCTTATCATCCCGAACTGACGGCGGATAACCGCGTCCATCGTTATTTTATCGAGCAGATAGTAGAAAAACGCGGCAAGCCATAAAAGAAAACGCCTGTTCCAATTGCAAAGAGAGAGGGCTGTCTCAAACGTATTTTTAAGATTGTTTTATTCGGATACCTGTCCGGGATTGATTTCAACGATTCAATTCTACAGAACGGATAAGCCGCTTTTGAGACGTCCTCTCTTAATGCCTTCTCCCCAAGGCTATTGCAAGCGGAAGGTAATCGGTATGGTATATTTTACGCGCACAGGTTTGCCCCGCTGTTTGCCGGCCGTCCATTTCGGCATGGTATTAATTACGCGGATCGCTTCTTTATCCAGCGACGGATCTACGCCCCGCACGATTTCAGCGTCTACTACCGAGCCGTCGCGATTTACTACAAAAGAACAGACAACGCGTCCCTGCGTATTGTTTTCCTGAGCAAGTACCGGATATTTAATGCTCTTGTTGATAAACCGCAACAATTCGGCTTCCCCGCCAGGAAATTGAGGCATATCTTCTACAACGATAAATACGGCGGACGCATCCTCCTCTTCCTCGCCGGCGTTTGCCGGAGGAACATAGACGTCTCGTTGCGCTGTATCCGGCGTGTCTTCAGTACTCGCAATGTCTATGCCTGTATCCACCCAATCGTCTACAATAATTAAAACGTCTGTCACAACTGTTAGAGGCGTCGGCGGCGGCGGAGGAGGAGGCGTCGCTTCAGGTATTGTAACGGGCATTTCTTCTTCCCATTTAATACCGCCGTCCCGGTCGTCTGTCAAGAGCTTGATATCCCGCACGCCCCATTCAAAGCTGACGAACAAAAGCGCCAATGCAACCGTCAAACCCATCAACAGGCTTGCGGGTTTCCCGTTTTCCAGGTTCGCTTTAACTGATTTTTTAGTTTCCATAAAATGCAATAATTAAAAATTCATACTGTAAAAAAAAGACCTCATTCCAAAACGTTTTGTTTATCTTTTCACCTTATAGATGCAATAACGCCGGTGGATTCCATATTTTTCAACCGATATATTTCCCCTCAAACGTTCATATAATTTCTCTCCTGCATCCAAACGCCTCCTAAAGCTGATTTCTCTGCATATTTCGACAACCGGGTTGAGCATTTATCACTATTTTTGCAAAAGTTATCAATAGTTTGGAGATAGGACAGCGAACAAGCAGATTGAAAATTGCTTTGGTAGAACGAAATAAAACAGGTAAACGGCTGGCGGAAGCGTTAAATATGAACGCGGCAACTATTGGTTCAGACGCACAAAAAAGAATCATGGCTTCGACAAGCTCAGCCACCGTAGCAGTTGTTGCGCCTGTCGAAATCGTCCCGGTGGCTGAGCCTGTCGAAGCCACGAAGCCGCTACTACCTTCAGAAATATGAGCCATACAGGGCGCAGGAATCAGGGCAAGGCAGGAGCCGCGAAAAGACTGGGGGATTAAGATGTAATAACGCTGTTCAACGGCTTTACGGGATGTATTATACTGGTTTCGTGCAAAATGTCGTATCTCTGCACCGTCATTAACAGAAAAAGTAACAGAATCTTATCATGATTATTGAGTATTAACTAAAGACCAGTGATTATGTATAATTTTCCATTGATTATCCGCCTCCATCCGGTACACTTCCGTACAATTCCAGCGATAAACATCATGCCCCGAACAGGATATCAGATTATAGGATAATACAGCCATATCTTGGCATATTTCGACAACCGGGTTGAGCATTTCATATTTTTCAACCGATATATTTCCCCTCAAACGTTCATATAATTTCTCTACTGCATCCAAACCGTCTAAGCGTTTTTCCTGAAAAGGGTCAAAATAAGTGATATCCTTTGAATAAATTTTCAGATATTCTGACGGATTTCCCCGGTTCCATTCCTCCAAGGCTGATTTCTCTAATGAAATAATCTCTTTCTCTTTACTCTTATTTTCCATATTACTAACGTATTAACATTATAAACAATGCAAAAATAGAGTAAATAAACGTCTTGCCTGTGATAGAAATAATGGGAAAAATGGCACATTTCAACGTTTAGCGTTATGACGGTATTGTAATGGCGTGAACCGGGTAAGCTTCCGGAACAAGCGGATAAAATACGAAAGGTTTTCAAAATTCAGATCGCGCGCTATTTCCGATACCGACAGGTTTGTGTAAGAGAGTAGCCTTTTGCTTTCCTGAATGATTTTATGCTGTATATAGCCTTTTGAACTCGTCCCAATGGATTTTTGAACGATTTCATTCAGATAGTTGGGCGTAATGCACAGTTCCCCGGCATAGAATTTGATAGTGTGATGGACTTTGAAATAGGTATCAACCAATGTGATGAAGTTATCTATATGCCTGTTTTCAAACTTTTCTTCAAGGGGGACATGAGATTTTTCATATTCCCGGTTCAAAAGCGCCAGCATTTCATAAAGCAATGCCCTCAAAATGTGCTTATCCTTTGATTGTTCATTCGTTATTTCGGTACGAATGTTTTGTAGCAGACTGTAAATGCGAGCCTGAATAGGGGTAATATTTATTTTGGCAGATAATCTTTCTCTATTGAAGTAAGAAAGGTTTTGTATAAAAGAGGAGTCGTTGAAAAACGACAGTAAAAATTCTTCTTCAAAAATAAGCGCGTAACCTTGTAGCATGTCGGTTTTACTCCATGACCGGATTTCTCCGGGTTTTGAGAATACGACGTCTTCCGGATGAAGGGCGTATGGTTTCTCGTCAATAGAGAAGCATCCATTGCCTTTTGTAATAAAAGTGACGTCAAAATAAGACAGCGTATGAACCGGATGTTTTTTTATGTATTTCCGAATGTTATCTAATATAACGACGTCCACTAAAAGCTCTTCGCCGTATTTTGTCTTATAAAAATGATATGTGGGTATGGATTTCATAAGCTCGTTGCTTGCGCAAAGATAAGCATTCCAAAGTGCGCTCAGACTGATCGTCGTGTTTTTCTTGACAGGGAGGGCCGCGTATCCTCCCGTCTGCTTTGTTTTTCCCATTGTTTTCAAATAGCCCAACTGCAAAGACAGTAACTATCTTCTGGGTATCGTGGCTTCGACAAGCTCAGCCACCGGGGAGGGTGTTTTCAACAAGCACAACACCCTC
>JAIRYL010000052.1 GCA_031267775.1 Tannerellaceae bacterium | reverse complement strand
GGCTCGCGACAAGGTAGAAACCACCACATTTTGCTTAATACCCAAATGATAAAGTTTGCCTTTGTGAGCCTTTAAACACAGACAAATATCGTGCAATGAATTTAATGATGTCATTTGTCCGAAAAACAGTTGTACAAACTGATTCCAACAGTTCAAATTGCGCACATGGCAGTTGCCAAAATAGCGTTTGACACATTTATTGAACTCATAATTGTCTGCAAATTCCAAAACTTGTGAGAAAACATATTTACCCGAATACATATTTTGCTTTTGAGCAAAAGTACGTCAATCCAAGTCAAAAAATCAAAGAACGCCTATATATGTTTGAATATCAATAAATTACAATTAATTTTTTAAAATTAACGCAACAGCAGTAATGTCCGATAATAAATGCATGCAGCGACCTTCAACGCGAGGGTCTTCTACTTCCGAAAATATACCGATATCGCTTTCTCCATAGTATTGCTCCTTTTTATTTGGTTAGGATGGACTACAAATTTTTTCCTTTTTCCTTTTTATACTAATTTTGGTGCGGTTACCCTGTGGCGTCACTGAGGGGTTTTGCAAATATGCTTATTCTTTTTTATTGCACAAAACTATGCCGCGTAAAGTATAATATGCAATGGACGGAACTTGCACCCAGCGAACACGGCGACTGGATTTCACAGCACAATGATGCTTTTTCGTCATTCATTTCACTTGAACCTGAAAAGAAATTTGATGCAAAAGCGCAGAGTTTTTTTAATATTGGAAAGCTCTCAGACGGGCTTTTCCGTTCCGTTTCTTTCACCGGACGCCTCCTTTCTTTTTTTGTGACGCGGAAATCGCGGCCTCGACAGGGGGACGCGCCTAAAGGATTTGCATGCAAAAGGAGGCCGTGCACAGCGTATCGGGAAAAAACGTTATAGAACAGATTCCTGTTTTCTTGAGAAACAAGTTTTATTTCTTATATGATGTTAGGAGGCTTTTTATTCTTAAATAAAATTTGTTATCTATAACTTTGCATGATAACAAATTATTCTAAACAAAATATATTATGAACAGAAACAAAGCATGGATGGTTTTTTTTGCATGGGGGATTGCGCTATCCGTACAAAGTCAACAAACAACCGGCGGTATTTCGTCTGAAATGCTGCATCAAATCAAACAATCGTATGAGGGAACAACAACAGACAAAGCGCTTCGGAATGCTATTGCGAATAACGACGTTAACAAACTTGCCGTTAACTTAGAGAATAAGAATAATTTTGACGCTTATTTTTCCGACAAAGTAGACGGTAAGGGTATTACCAATCAGAAATCGTCCGGCCGCTGTTGGTTGTTTACCGGATTAAACGTTTTCCGCTCTAAAATTATAGCGAAATATAATCTGCCTGATTTTCAGTTTTCGCATAACTATTCTTTCTTTTGGGATCAGTTGGAAAAAGCCAATCTCTTCCTTCAAGGGATAATCGATACGCGTGATAAACCGGCGGATGACAAGATGGTGGAATGGCTGTTTAAAAACCCGTTAAGCGACGGCGGACAATTTACCGGAGTTGCCGATATCCTGACCAAATACGGCGTAGTCCCCGCCGATATTATGACCGAAACATACCATAGCGATAATACCCGCATGATGACAAGCCTTATTTCTTTGAAATTAAAAGAGTTCGGGTTACAGTTGCGCGAACAACCGGCTACAGGAATGAAAGTAACCGGCCTGGAAAAAAAGAAAACCGAAATGCTGGGCGTCATATACCGCATGCTGATATTAACGTTAGGCGAGCCCCCCGCTTCCTTTACGTGGACATTAAAAGACGCCAAAGGGAATCCCGTTTCCACAAAAGAATATACGCCTCAATCATTCTACCAAGAGTTTATTGGCGCCGACTTAAAGAATAATTACATTATGCTGATGAACGATCCCTCGCGCGCGTACTACAAGCTGTATGAGATCGATTTCGACCGTCATGCTTACGATGGAAAGAACTGGACATACATAAACCTGCCGGCGGAAGATATAAAAGAAATGGCTATCCGCTCGATAAAAGACAGCGTCATGATGTATTTCTCTTGCGACGTAGGGAAATTCTTCGACCGTGAACGCGGTTTGCTCGACGTAAACTATTACGATTACGGTTCTTTAATGGGAACTACTTTCGGCATGGATAAAAAACAACGTATCCAGACATTCAGCAGCGGTTCGTCGCACGCAATGACGCTTATGGCCGTAAACTTAGACGAAAACGGCAAACCGGAAAAATGGATGGTAGAAAACAGTTGGGGGCCTGGCGCCAATAACGGACACCTTATCATGACCGACGAATGGTTTAACGAATATATGTTCCGTTTGGTTATTGAAAGCCGGTATGCCACTGATAAAGTAAAAGAAATCCTTAAACAAAAAGCCATTCGCCTTCCCGCATGGGATCCCATGTTTAGCGAAGAAGACGGCGAACGTCCTGTCTTCTTCTAACGTCTAAAGAGCTAAGGCTCTGTTCGAACAGAGTCTAAACCTGTTATTTCATTCTGAATGGAGGCTTGCCATTATCCCGCTCTCGCTCTTTATCGAGAGCGGGAATTTTTTTATATATACGCGACCAAACTAACGCTATGACAGGCCGGCCCTATCAACAGGTCAATCGATAAGCCAGGTAAAGCGGACATAGGGTCTGCTGTTAAACTCAGACAACTGCCGGTTGCGTCGGCTTGCTTGACTTATGCGTAGTCGGGTATCTCCTGCTTGGCATAGATGATTATCCTAAACCATGCTGTTAAACTTGTCCCTATGTTCAGTATTAGACACGGGAGCAATACTCCCGCCA
>JAIRYL010000049.1 GCA_031267775.1 Tannerellaceae bacterium | reverse complement strand
AAAAATCATAAGTAAGATTTCAAAAAATCATAAGCAAGATTTTCTAAAATCATAAGCAAGATTTTTCAAAATCATAAGTAAGATTTTTTAAAATCATAAGCAAGATTTTTTAGACGGGTACTCATGAAATTTTAAACGCAGTCTGTTTCTGCGAAAAGCGCTCCCTTTCGCGCAGGTATATCCGGCCGTATCGGGGGGGCGCACGCGTAGAGACGCAATGCTTGCGTCTCCTTCGCGGAGCGAGGCGCGAAGCGCGAGCTTTTGAGCGGAGCGCCGCGTGAGGGATTGAAGCGGATAGCCCGCAACGAGCGGAGCGAGCGAGGACTTGCAGCGGAAAGCCCGACCCCCGATCTCGGGGGGCACGCCCAAAGGATGGGCTTTTGCTTTTTATACTTTGCGCGGGGTAAAATTGTGAGATGAAAGCAGAAAGCAGAAAGCAGCAGGCGGCAGGCGGCAGGCGGAAAGCGGAAAGACCGATAAGGTTTGGATTGCCGTCTTCCGGCTACCGGCGTCTAACTGCCTGCCGCCTGCTGCTTTCTGCCTGTTGCTTTCCGCCTTTTTTCCATCTCGCAAAACCATACCGCGCGCAGTATAACGGCCGTTTGCGTCGGAAAATATCAGGGTTCGGACAAGAAAAAAGTATTTTTCGACGCACAGGCTTATCGGTCTTACCCCTATTTTTGCCGTAAAATTTTTTGAAAACAGATGAAGAAAGTATTTTTAAAAAGAGCGGCCATGGCAGTCCTTGCGTCAGTAACAATAAGTATGACGGCCGGCGCGCAGAAAAAGGGCGACATGGCGGCCGGCGCAAACGTTACAGTGGGTACGGGCGACCATCTTACTAATTTTGGTTTAGGCGGAAAATTTCAGTATAACGTAACCAACCCGATCCGTTTGGAAGGCGCGTTTGATTATTTCCTGAAAAAAAATCATCTAAGGATGTGGGATATAAGCGTAAACGGGCATTGGCTGTTTCCCGCAGGAGATAAACTGACGGCGTATCCGCTTGCCGGCCTGGGCGTATTGAATTACAAGGCAAGCTCCGGCTTTGACGGATATGGCAAATACGGAACGTCGAACTCCGACTTTGCTTTTAATCTTGGCGGCGGCCTGGATTTTAAACTGACCGACGACCTGGTTTTCAACGCCGAATTGAAGTATAAGATTAGCGACGTATGGAGCAGACTGTTACTGTCGGCAGGTATTGCGTACAGATTTTAACCAAGACTATAATCCCGACAAAGCCCCTCTTCCGGCAAACGCCCAGGAGGGGCTTTTTGTTTTAACACGCGCCCGGCCTCAGAAGACTTCTATTCTTCTGTTTCGCAAAATTCTTCCTGCCTGTACCAGCTTATTTTACGGGAGAAGTACATGATAAGGCCTACTATACTAAACAAACCGGCGCTGCCGATAAGCAATGCGATATCTTCGAGCTGCAAAACTATGTACAGAAATATATACAGCAGGCAGAGCGTTGCGGCAAGCAGGGCTGTTTGAGGCTTGTTTTTAAGTATACTGTGGGTGTAGGCAGTTATCAGCCCAATGGTAGCCAGGCTGGCAATAAGGTATGCCCATCCAAAATTCAACTGCTCCGATATAGACAGCAGCAGACTGTAAAATAATATCAAGGCAATCCCAACCAGCAGGTATTGTATGGGATGTATCCTCTTTTTGGTAAGCAATTCTATAAAAAAGAAAACAACATACGTAAGGGCAATAAACATAAAAGCGTACTTGGCCGAACGCATGTTTTGCTGATAATGGTCAACCGTATTAACCAGGCTCACGCCAAAGGTAGAATCGTAGAAATTATCAAGGCCCTGATCTACCCACGAATCGGGAATACTGCGGTTGTAACGGAGGATATTCCAGGTGGCGTCAAAGCCGTCGGACGGGGTTGTTTCGGGACTGAAATTGCCTGTATATCCGGGGGCGTTCCAGGCGCCGGCTATATGTACGCGGGTAGTTCCTCCCAGCGGAATAAAGCTGAGGCCGGTACTGCCGTTCAGGTTTAACGTACAGCGGAAGGTCTGCGTTTTCTCCCACGTATCGAGCCGGGAATCGCCCGGCACAACCCATAATTCCCGGCCGGCATATTCTTCGTAAATCCGGCTTGCTTCCGCCTCGTATAGCCTGTCGTCCAGTTTAAAACTTATATGGCTGGTAATTCCCCGCAGGTCTGAAAAGCCCAAACGTATGCGGGCTTCCTCCCAGTGAAACACACGGTTGTCTGTCTGTGCCCAACGCTTTATTTCAAACGTTCCGGATATATCTACCGTACTTTTATACAGGATGGTTTTATAAATGCCGTAATGTTTTTCTTCCGGATATAGCTTTGCGTCTATATCCAATGTTTCGGGCGTAATATGCAGCGTATGATGTTCTTCTGTTATTTTATCGTCCGCCGTTTTATACCAAATGGTAAAAGGCACAGACAGGATGGGCGCGCAAAGCGTTTGGGCGCGACTCCATTTGGCGTTGATTTTCTCTATGGTTTCCACGCTTCGGTACTGCCGTTCTTCTATAAGATTCTGAACCATCATACCCGGTATGAGCAAAAGAAGCGACAGGATTGCTACCACTGCCGCCTTTAGCGTAATTGACTGAGAGATTCTCTCTCCTTTTTTCATTTTTGTTTCCATTATCTATCGTATTATACTGTGTAAAAACTGTTTTCGCCCTCTGCTTTACAAACGGCTTTCAGGCCTTTCCATTGCCAGGTCGCCGCGCGAAAACAAAAAAAAGAATGGTTGCAATCTACCTTTCCGTCAATCACAACCATCCCAAACACGCCATCAATTCAATAAGCCGGATACCGACAGTGCGAATTATCACAATTTATCGGCAGAGCCTAAAACTTCTTCTATTTTGTGCTTATACAGCTTCTTGGCATTATTACGGGCCGGGCCTAAATACTTGCGCGGGTCAAACTCGGCGGGCTTTTCCGTAAATACCTGGCGGATAGCGGCAGTCATAGCCAAACGGCTGTCCGAGTCGATGTTAATTTTACATACGGCCGAAGCGGCGGCTCTGCGCAACTGTTCTTCCGGAATACCGATGGCGTCTTTCAATGCGCCGCCATATTTATTAATAGTTTCTACTTCTTCCTGAGGAACGGACGAAGAGCCGTGCAATACAATAGGGAATCCGGGGATTCTTTTTTCCACTTCTTCCAGAATATCAAAACGCAAGGGCGGAGGAACCAGACGCCCCTCGGCGTCGCGCGTGCACTGGGCGGGCGTAAACTTGTTGGCCCCGTGCGAAGTGCCGATAGAGATGGCCAGCGAATCGCACCCCGTTTTCGTTACAAAATCCACCACGTCGTCCGGTTCGGTATACGTATGATGTTCGGCGCTCACCTCGTCTTCCACGCCGGCCAGCACGCCCAGTTCGCCTTCCACCGCCACGTCGTACCGGTGCGCATATTCCACCACTTTTTTGGTAAGCGCCACGTTTTCGGCATACGGAAGGTGAGAGCCGTCAATCATAACAGACGAAAATCCCAGATCAATACAGCTTTTACACAGCTCAAACGTATCGCCATGATCCAGGTGAAGCACAATTTGCGGATGGGCGCATCCCAATTCTTTGGCATAAGCTACCGCGCCCTCGGCCAGATAGCGCAGAAGCGTTTGGTTGGCATATTCGCGAGCGCCTTTTGATATCTGAAGGATAACCGGCGACTTGGTTTCTACGGCAGCCTGAATAATGGCCTGCATCTGTTCCAGATTATTAAAATTAAATGCCGGGATAGCATATCCGCCTTTTATTGCCTTTGCAAACATCGCCTTGGTGTCTACCAGGCCTAATTCTTTGTAACTTACCATCGTAGTATATGTTATAGTGTTAATAATTATAAACCTTGCAAAGATAGCAACTCTCCGCTAAAAAGCATGCCTGGCAACACATAAAAATGGAGAATGGAGAATGGAGAATGGAGAATTAAAAGGCAGAAGGCAGAAGGCAGAAGGCAGAAAGCAGAATGGGGAATTAGCAAATGGATCAGAGGCTTCTTGCATGGGTAGAATGATTGCCGTGCCTTTTTTGGGTTCGATTTATTTTCATTCTCCCTTCTGCTTTCTGCTTTCTGCCTTTTTAATTTTCAACTTTCAACTTT
>JAIRYL010000046.1 GCA_031267775.1 Tannerellaceae bacterium | reverse complement strand
CACAGACAAATAAAGAACTGGCCTATTTTTATGATTTGCCGGAAGAAGAGTGTTCGTATATGGAAATGTTCGACGGCAATGGTAATTATAAGTTACAGCAGAAATTAGAAGAGGCTTATAATAAAATGCCTGCCGAACGAAATGGTTTTGATAAGGACTTAATAAAGTTAGACGAAAAGGTAAATATATTGTATCAGTTATTTCATCGTCAGATGTTGAATATTTTCCCCAAAGAAGACGACCGGAATCATAAATGGTATGCGGCAGGAGACGACTTATCTGTTTTTTCCGGACAAGATTCCATGTTTGTTTCGCAGGTTTTAGACTGGTATCTGATGGAGGTTCAAAGCGGACTAAAAGAAGGCGACTACTCAAAAGCAGACGAAGTATTGGATATGATACGCATTTACCAGGAGAAAAAGAATGTAACATTGAATATCAATCCTCAGAAGATAGAGGTTGAACTGAAGTATAATAAGCTGGATATTTCCCGCTTGTGCAAGAAGTATTACCTGATTATGGGCGGAATATTACTGGTATTATCGTTTCTAGCTTTGTTTAAAAAGGGAAAATGGATCAATCAGGCTATATGGCTGCTGGCAATTGGCGTATTTGCCGCTTTCCTGTTTCATACTACCGGAATGGGCATGCGCTGGTATATTGCCGGTTATGCTCCATGGAGTAATTCGTATGAAACAATGGTCTATGTATCGTGGGCTACTGTTTTGGCGGGTTTGCTGTTTGTCCGTCGCAGTTCTATCACGTTTGCGTTAGCTACGCTATTTGGAGGTATTATCCTTTTTGTATCAGGATTAAACTGGATGGATCCGCAAATTAACCCGTTGACGCCTGTATTGAAATCGCCCTGGCTGATGTTCCATGTAGCCGTTATTGTGGCGGCTTATGGTTTCTTTGGGATCAGTTGTTTGATAGGGCTTACGAATCTTATAATTCTTTCCTTCGGAGATGGAAAGGGGTATACGCATATTGCGATAAAGGAATTAACGATCGTCAACGAAATGTCATTATTAATTGGGCTTGCTTTAATGACAATAGGAACGTTCCTTGGTGCAGTTTGGGCAAACGAATCATGGGGACGTTATTGGGGCTGGGATCCGAAAGAAACCTGGGCATTAATTACGTTAGTGGTCTATGCCATTGTCCTTCATTTACGTTTGGTAAAGAAGTGGAATAATTCCCGGTTATTTAATTTATCGTCGGTAGTCGCTTTTTCATCCGTGTTAATGACTTATTTTGGCGTGAATTATTTCCTTAGCGGCATGCATTCGTATGGACAAAACGACTCTGCCGGAAATGTATTTACGTATATATATATAGCTATGGCAGTGGTTGTTTTATTAGGAATATTATCATATAAGAAATTAAAAATCAAATCATCATGAGAACATTTCATCATCTGGGTATTATTACCCATGAGAAAAAAGAAGGGGCTATGTATAACGAGACCCTCAGTGTGTGGCTAACTGATCCCGGCGAAAGCCTGAACAAGATAGAATGGTTAAAGTTTGAAGAAGGAAGCATCCTCTCCGAACTGATACAAAAAGAAACGCATGTAGCTTATACCGTTCCTTCCATAGACGAGGAACTGAAAGGGAAAAACGTTCTGTTTCCTCCTATGGTATGCAATGAATGCCTTACCATTGCCTTTATAGAAGAAGAAGGCATACCTGTTGAAATAATGGAAGTAAAATAATATGCTTGATCACTAAGTATTGAAAGACATGAAAACAAAATTTATAAACGAACCGGAAAATGTAACGTCTGAGTTATTGGAAGGATATGCGCTTTGTTATCCTGATAAAGTAAAACTGGCCGCCGAAAATATTATTGTTCGGACTAATCCGAAGGACGAAAACAAAGTAGCGATTGTAACATTGGGCGGTTCCGGGCATGAACCGGCATTGAGCGGATTTGTAGGAGAAGGAATGCTTGACTGCTCTGTTGTAGGCGATGTGTTTGCAGCGCCGGGAGCCCAACGTCTTTTCCAAGCATTGCAATTGATGCAGCGCGAAGCGGGAATCCTGCTGGTTGTATTAAACCATTCGGGCGATGTGATGAGCGCCAATATGGCTTGCCAATTAGCCGAACGTGCCGGAATCAAAGTAAAACAAATTCTTACGCACGATGATATCAGCGCCGGAATAGGCGCGCCGGCAGATGATCGTCGTGGATTAGCAGGTTGTATACCTTTATATAAAATAATAGGCGCAGCAGCAGAAGAAGGTAAGTCGCTCGACGAATTAATTGAGATAGGCGAACGCTTCAACAAGCATATCGCCACGTTGGCTGTGGCAACAGGAAAGTGTACGCATCCACAGAATAACGCCCTGATTTCTGATCTGCCTCCCGGTATTATGGAAATCGGGATGGGGCAGCATGGCGAAGGCGGCGGCGGACAAAAGCCATTAGTATCAGCAGATGATACGGCTGTCGAAATGGTAGATTTACTCTGTCGGCAGCTTAAACCGGAAAGCGGGGATAAGATGATGTTACTTATCAATGGAACAGGCGCTACCACTCAAATGGAGCATAACATTATTTTCCGCAAAGCTTATAAGGAATTGGAATCCAGAGGAATGAAGGTTGTTTCAAGCCGTATACAAGAAATCCTGACCGTGCAGGAACAGGCCGGTTTCCAAATGATCATGGCGATCCTGGACGATGACCATATCGATTATCTCAACAATAAAAAAGCGGATGCGCCGTATTGGACGGCGACAGGTAAATAAAGTATGGAATTTCTTACTGTTGATATGTTTAAAGCGATGCTCCGCGAGGCTCTTTGCGAAATAGAAAAACGGGAAGATGAGTTTTCCCGGCTGGATGCTGTAATTGGCGACGGCGATCATGGCACAGCTATTGTCAGCGCCCTTTCAGCCGCAGTTAAAGCCGCAGAAAATGGCGCTGAGTTTAAATCGATGCTGAGTGATATAGGATTTGGCGTAATGCTTGAAACAAGCGGTTCGACAAGTACTTTGTCCGGAGCTTTTTTCTTAGGTATGGCCAATCATGCTTCCGGAACAGAATTGGATGCAGCAGGGATAAAAACAATGTTTTCCGGAGGTTTGGCAAATGTAGAGAAACAAACCCGGGCCCGTATAGGCGATAAGACCATAATGGACGCTCTTATCCCTGCGGTGGAAGCTATGCAAAAATCTGTATCTGCCGATATTAGGGAACTTTTTAAAGCGGCAGCAATAGCCGCCCGGCAAGGCGCCGAACAAACAATAAATATGAAAGCAAACTATGGCAGGGCTCGTAATTACGGCGAACGTTCCATAGGCTATGCCGATAGCGGCGCATCTTCGTGGAGCTGCATGATTGGCGCTTTTGCTGAATGTATAATTAAATAAATAATGGCTGATTTAGATGATTTAAGAGAAGGCAGCGATTTTGGATTGGGAGTAGCTGCCGGCAGGCAAGGATATCATGTAAAAGGAGCGAATAATCTACCTTGGGGAATGAAAGATCGTCTTTCACGTATTTTCAATCCCAAAACAAACCGTACGGTAATGTTGGCTTTCGATCATGGTTTTATTATGGGACCTACATCAGGATTGGAGCGGATAGACCTGAATATCCTGCCATTGGTTCAATACGCCGATTGCCTGATGTGCACTCGGGGTATATTGCAAACAGTTATCCCGCCGGATACGAATAAACCGGTATGTCTTCGTTCGGATGCAGGAACGACAATCCTCACAGAACTGAACGATAATGTCTTGATTGATATAGAAGATGCTATTCGTTTAAATGCATCGGCTATGGCAATCATGCTTTCTATAGGCGACCCGGCTTTTGAGGCCAAAACAGTTGCCAACCTTTACAAAGCTGTAGACCTGGGAAGCCGTTACGGTATACCTGTTATGGGAGTAACGGCGGTAGGCAAACAAATGGCGCGCGACGCCCGTTACTTCGGGTTGGCTTCGCGTATTTGTGCCGAAAACGGCGCTACGATTGTAAAAACATATTATTGCGAAGGTTTTGAGAAAGTAGTCGCATCCTGTCCGGTTCCGGTTGTAATTGCCGGAGGAAAGAAACTCCCCGAAAAAGAAGCTTTAGAGCTTTGCTATAAAGCAATTAATGACGGCGCTTCGGGTGTGGATATGGGGCGGAACGTATTTCAAAGCACATCTCCGGAAGCTATGATACAGGCGATACATGGCGTTGTTCATGACGGGCTAACGTCGGAGGAAGGTTTTGAACGGTTTAAAGATTTATCCCCAAAATAGCTAATCGATATCAGGCAAAAGCCCTGATAAGATAGAAAACAACGAGGCTGTCTCAAAAGTGGCTTATTCGTCCTGTAGAATTGAATAGTTGAAATCAATCCCGGAAGGTATCCGAATAAAACAGCCTTAAAAATACTTTTGAGACAGCCTCGTTGTTTTATCGTAAGCATTCCGCCAACGCCGTCATGTCAATCAACCAGAATAAAATTAGCATGTGTACAAGCGTTGTGTAAGCATCCCAAATGCATCGTGTTTTTTTTTTGCTTATACCTTGGGAACTTTGTGCAGTTTCCTGATTTTAGTTGACTACTTACGACAAATCGACGCATTGTTTACAAGGAATGGGATTAAAAAATAAACGGAAACAAACAGAATTTAAGTCAAATATAATTACTTTTGTGGCTTAAATAAAAAAGGGAACTACGAAATGCACGGTAAAAATGATAAGCAATATGAACTGGACAAACGTTATTTACGAATGGCAATGATTTGGGCAGGGAATTCTTATTGTATCCGTCGTAAAGTAGGCGCTTTGATTGTTAAGGACAATATGATTATTTCTGATGGCTTTAACGGAACCCCTTCCGGATTTGAAAATGTTTGTGAAGACGAGAATAATGTCACTAAACCATATGTGTTGCATGCCGAGGCAAATGCAATTACAAAAGTAGCCGCTTCTTCAAACAGCAGTAAAGGCGCAACGATTTACATTACTTCCGCTCCTTGTATCGAATGTTCCAAGCTGATTATACAATCAGGTATAAAACGGGTTGTATACTCTGAAAAATATCGCATAGAAGACGGTTGCGACTTATTAAAACGGGCTAATATTACATTAGATTATATTGATATAAATGAGTAACAGATATTCATACAATGAGTAAAAACAAGAAACTGGCCATTTGGCTTCCGGTAATTATTGCTGCAAGTATTGCCTTAGGGATATTTATCGGGAATTATTATGTAAACCTTAGTAGCCGTAATAAAGGTAGTAACCGCAGTTTATACGTAAGTGGCAATAAAATAAATTACATACTCGATATTATTAATGAACAGTATGTAGATACTGTTAACATACCCCAGTTGACAGAAGGGACGATTCCTAAAATATTCAGCGAATTAGACCCGCACTCGGTATATATTTCCGCCGAAAACGCCGAAAGCGTGAATGAAGAGCTGGAAGGTTCATTCAGTGGTATCGGAGTTTCCTTCAATATGCAAACCGATACGATATTGGTTATTAATGTAATCCCGGGCGGCCCTTCTGAAAAAGCCGGATTATTACCTTTTGACAGGATTATAACGATAAACGACTCTATTTTTTCGGGACGAAAAATGGATCAAAATCAGGTTATGAAGAACCTGCGGGGAGCGAAGAACAGTACTGTAAAATTAGGCGTGCAACGTCAAAATAATCCGGAATTGATTTATTTCGAGGTAACCAGAGGAGACGTTCCGGTATATTCTGTAGATGTTTCTTATGAGGTAAGCAAAGGGATCGGTTTTATTAAGGTATCAAAGTTTGCTCGTAATACATACAATGAATTTATTACGGCTATAGCAAAATTGAAACAGGAAGGATGCAATTCTTTTATCATTGATTTACGTGGAAATTCAGGAGGGATCATGGAAGTTGCCATACATATGGTAAATGAATTTATGCCGCAAGGAAGACTAATTGTCTATACAGAAGGAAAAGCGTATCCGCGGAGCGACGTATATGCAAATGGAACCGGCACATGTATGGATAACTCATTGGTTATATTAACTGATGAAGGTTCGGCGTCGGCAAGCGAAATTTTTGCAGGAGCGATTCAGGATAATGACAGGGGAACGATTATTGGACGCCGTACGTATGGTAAAGGATTAGTGCAGTCTCAGATCGCTTTAACGGACGGTTCGCAGTTACGCCTTACGATTGCCCGTTATTATACGCCTTCCGGACGTTCTATTCAGAAGGAATATGAACTGGGGAAAACAGAAGATTATGACATGGATATCTACAATCGTTATATGCATGGGGAGTTTTATTCGGCCGACAGCATTAAAATGGATAACTTACCTCAATTTAAAACTTCCATAGGTCGTACGGTTTACGGAGGCGGGGGTATTATGCCGGATATATTCATACCAAGCGATACAAGCGGCATAACATCTTATTTTAACAGTGTTGCCCGTAATTCCAGCGTTCTTTATTTATACGCGTTGGAATATTCGGACAAGAACTTTGATAAATTATCTTTTTTCAAGACTTACCAAGATTTATACAAGTATTTGGAACAACAGCCTTTATTGTCTGATTTCGCGGATTTTGCTACAACAAAAGGCATAAAAAAACGTCCGGCTTTGATCGAAATTTCAGCTAAATTGATCGAAACTCACTTAATGGCGTATATCTCGCGTAATTTCTTTGACGAAGCTGGTTTTTATCCTGTTTTCTATAAAGACGATATAACCATTCTTCGTGCTATTCAGTTAATTAAAGACGGAAAATCAATTCCCGCGCCGGGTAATGCCGAATGTGCGGTACACGCCCAAACGACCGCCCCAGCCGGAATTTTTGGTTTGTACAAAGGGAAGGTTTATAATAATCATCTTTTTTAAGAACCTGTTCTATTCTGTTCCGGTTCGGGAACGGGCGCTTGCTACTTTGCGATTGTGTAGTTGTAAATCGTTTCGCCTTTGGAATTTATAAAGAAAAACCGAAGGAAATCTTCACTGACCGAACAAATTGTAAATCCGGCGTCGCCGCTATAAAAGAGCGTGCCGGGAATTTTGAGGATTTCTTTCGCCGGACGGGAAAGAGAACCGGAGGAATTAACAATGTAATGCACAAGCGAAGATTCCGGTTGAATATGCTGGAAATTGTGAATATGGCCGGAACATTAAATATCAACCCCGCGCCGTTCTAAGAGAGGCGCTAAATGAGCTTGCAATTCAGCTCGTTCAGATTCTTCTTTCTCTGTCCCTGCATAAACGGGATGATGCCCGATCACGATTTTCCATTTTTCTGCGGAACAAGTCAGTACAGAATCAATCCATTGAAGCTGAACGGTTGCATCTTGTTTGTATGCATCAGGATAACTGATGCTGTCGTTGCGGTATTTATTCATTAACGGAGTCGTATCGATGAAAACCAAAAGGCAAGCCGTATCGTTGTCAGTGGTCATTACTTTTGTATAGTAACGTGCGGGAGCGTTCCAACGGCGGCTTACTTTCGCGTAATCCAAAATGGCCTGCGTATTGCCGCGATATTCATGGTTGCCGCAGATGACATTCCACTCAATCATCAATTCGGGATGACTGTAAATCAGTTCGTAATTGGTCATCCAAAGCGGGTCGTTCACGCTGGCTACACCTTCGAAATGGTGTACGTCTCCGGCGGCGGCAATCATCTCTACGTCCATATTTTCAGCCGTATATCCCATTAGTTGGGCAATGGGCTTCTGTTCGTAATAACCATTTCGTCCTAAATCGTTGGCAACGATAAAATTAACAGCGGATTCGGATACTTCGGGAAGTTGTATGGCGCTTTCTTTTTCTTTGCATGCGGTAATGAGAATCATCAGGCTTAAAATGATGAATGACGAGCGGCAAACGGCAAGCGTTAAATTGTTATTTTTCATTTTCTGAATAGATTAATCATTGTATATATTGCAAACAGACTGATTTTATCTACATGAAGAGCCTGCTTGTATTTTATCCGGCTATTTTCTGCTTTAAAATTGAAGCAGGCTCTTCTAAGTAAGGCGGGTTACTTATTCCAAAACCTGATAAACGGTATTAAGAAACTTCTCCCATACGAACGTATCAGGTATACGATTGGTGTACAATAGGATAATCATGTTTTCCCGGCGATCGATGATATAATCGGTATTTGCCATACCGCCCCACGATAAAGAACCGGATGATACCATGGGGGAAGCGCCCGGAAGTATATCCCAATCCGCTTTTTCACCCGGATAGATCTGAAAACCGATTCCGAAATTAAAATTATCGTCGGCATTACTTGGATGGATTAGTTGATTTTTACCCATTATTTCAATTGTACGGCGTCCTAATATCCGCTTGTTGTTGAACTTTCCATAATTCAGCGTCATCTGGCAGAAGCGGGCATACCCTTCGATTGTTCCGTTCAGGCCTGTACCGGCGGCGGCATACCGGCGATCTTCTCCAAACGGATAACGTCCGCTCCAAATTTCAGTCGGTTCGATTTTTCCTTCATTATCCTTGTAAATTGTTACGAAACGATCTTTATAACTTTCGTCATAATAATATGCCATATCTTCAATTCCCAACGGGTCGAATATAACTTCTTTCAAATATTCCTGTAACGGTTTGCCGGAAAAATACTCAACCAGATAACCGCAGACGTCGGATGCAGGATGGTAATTCCAGCCTGTACCTGGATCAAAACTTAAAGGATACGCAACGAGTTCTTTCACATAGTCTCCCAGCGTTTCATGTTCTGCGCGGGGAACATCCGGATTATAAGGGCGACCCGTTATGCCGGAAGAATGACTCAACAAATGACGAATCAATACCGGCGAAACAGCCTCCCGGGTGACAGGATTGCCGGTATCTTTACCGGCTGTGATTACCTGGTTGGTCATTTCCGGTATATACTTGGAGACAGGGTCGTCTAACTGGAATTTTCCTTGCTCGAACAATGTCATCAGCGCTACTGTAGCTATCGCTTTCGTTTGCGAGTACATTCTAAAAATATCATCCTTTTCAAGGGGGATTTGCTTCTCGACGTCTCGCCAGCCAAAAGCCTTATGATGGATGACCTGTCCATCCTTTGCCACAAAAGTAAGCGCATGGGGAATAATCCCCTTATCTACATAATCCTGAAGCAGGTTGTCAATATAGACTAAACGGGATTTATCAACCTTGATAGCTTCAAAGTCAGGTTGATAAGCGAACGACTGCATTCCTTGGGAAGAATCATTACATTTACATGACGTTATGAATATGAACGCCAAACATAACAGACAGATGTTTCTCATAACTGTAATTATATAAAGAATTAGTTGTTACAAATATAATGTTTTACTTTATCTGTTTTTTACTTGGGTAAGACAATTTTATTCATATACTTTTTGTATGATGTTCACATCAAAATACATGATTAGGAGGCGTCTGGAAATAAATCATACATTTATCGGCCTGTTTCCCGCCATCCTTCAGCCTGAAAGCGCTTACATACCTCGGTATGCGCACGCTTTCAGGCTTCGTCTGGCAAAAAACAGTTCCAATAAATTTGTATAATTTATTTCCAGACGCCTCCTAATTAAATTTTTTATTTATTTTTGTCAGAGATTAATAAATACTTATCAACCGATGAAAAGAAATAATTACAGAATTGTATGTGTGATAATCGCATCATTCACATTTTTTGTTCAAGGAAATAAGGCGCAAACGCCGGAACAATTAAAATCGTATTTACCCGTTGTTCAGGATTGGACAATTGACGGTGAAATTGAAATTTTTCATCCTGATAACTTATTTGACAGAATAAACGGGGCTGCTCCATTATTCTTGGAAAATAATTTCAGGGAAATGACTTCGATGGAATATAAAAAGGGCGCCGATTACATAACCATACAGGCTTACCGGCATGCAACGCCGGAAGATGCTTTTGGTATGTATTCGTCTGAACGTTCTTCCGGCCTCGTCTTTCTTCCGATTGGCGGGGAAGCGCAGGGGGATGATAAAAACCTTTACTTTTTTTCAGGATGTATCTATGTGAAAATGTGGACAAACAGTAATGATCATCTTGTTGAATCCATACGGGCGATAGGTAAAAGTCTGGCTGAAAAAATCAATCCGGAAGCCGGCTATCCTTCTATTATGAATGTATTTCCAAAAGAAGGTAAACTTCCTTATTCCGAAGCCTACGTTACTTCCAGCTACATCGGTCATGAATTTTTAAAATCAGTGTATAACGCTAAATATGAAAATGCCGAAGGCCAGTCTTTTCAATTGTTTGTAATCGACGGCAAATCCAAAGAAGGCGCCGAAGCTGTCTTAAACGCTTATTTTGCATTTACCGAACAGGCTACCGGCTATCAGGAAGGAGCGCTTACCATAAAAGATAAATATAACGGCAATATTCCCGCTTTCTGGAAAGGACAATATATTATAGGCGTTTATACTGAAGATGGCGAAGCGATTACCGGCGCTGCCGGTTATATAGAAAAATTAACGGGAAGCCTTTAAACCAATCGAATTTCATTCTATCTAAGCTAAAATAATAAAACTAATCATTTGGTAATTATGAAGAACAAGAATGTAAACAGAAGGGATTTTATACGATTATCTGCAACGGCGGGCGCAGGCGCGTTACTCGTTCCGAATACGGCGGCGGCAACTGCAACTGCAACGGTACAATCTGCTAACCGGGAAACAGCTTTTGAAATACCCGTACGCACGTTAGGTAAAACGGGCTTGCAGATACCTATATTGAGTATGGGCGTTATGCGTGCCGACAATCCAAACATAGTGCGTGCCGCCTATTCATCAGGTATCACTCATTTTGACACGGCGCATGGCTATCAAAACGGAAAAAATGAAGAAATGTTAGGCAATTTCTTTAAGGATAAACCGCGGGATTCATTTACTATTGCTACGAAAGGAAAATTGGATTATCCGCTAAAAGATACTTTTGAAAAAGATTATACAGAATTGCTGGAGTTGAGCC
Organism: Tannerellaceae bacterium; assembly: GCA_031267775.1. Classification (GTDB taxonomy): domain Bacteria; phylum Bacteroidota; class Bacteroidia; order Bacteroidales; family Tannerellaceae; genus DFXE01. The sequence continues at coordinate 835 of JAIRYL010000046.1, read as the reverse complement.
TGAAACGCCTCCAGATGGATTTTGTTGAGATATTCTATACGCATGCGCTCGAAAGGGTTGAAGAGGTTACAGATAAACGCATTGTTGATTTATTGCTGAAGTTTAAAGCCGACGGTAAAATCAAAAATATCGGTCTTTCAACGCATGCTAATAAACCGGAACTGATTGACGCCGCTATTGAAACCGGTATTTACGACGTTATCCTGGTGAGCTATAACTTTAAGCTAAATAATCTGAAAGAGATGGAAGAAGCGATAGACCGGGGCGTTAAAGCGGGAATTGGCTTTGTGGCTATGAAAACAATGACAGGCGGAGCAGAAGACGCCGAAGGTAAAAACAGAATCAATGGCAAGGCTTGCCTGAAATGGGCTTGGAAGAATGAAAATATAACAATGGCCATTCCGGGCTTTACGAATTTTGATTTGTTAGACGATTGTATGGCCGCAGCTAAAAGTCCGCAACTGACAGCCGAAGACAAGGAATATTTGGCCATGCTTTGCGGAAAAGAATTGCTTTACTGTCAGCAATGCGGTAAATGTACGGACGAATGCGCCGAACATCTGCCTATCCCCGACTTGATGCGCGCTTATATGTATGCGTATGGGTATAAGAACGCCAGCTTGTCTAAAGAAACGTTACAGTCGTTGACTCTGGCGGACGACGCCTGTAAAAAGTGCGAGAAATGTAAAGTGAGTTGTATATCCGGCTTTAATGTTTCGGAAAAAATAGCGGCGATAACGCCTGTAAGGAATATTCCTGACGTATTTCTGACGTAACTTACAACCCCTCCTTCCTGTAAAAAAAACCTGTAATTTGATGATTACAGGTTTTTTTT
>JAIRYL010000032.1 GCA_031267775.1 Tannerellaceae bacterium | reverse complement strand
CCATTCTCCATTCTCAATTCCCGAAGGCGGGTAATGGGGAAAATTTGCTATATTTGCACGTCGCCCTCGACATTTTTTTTTTAGTATGAGACAGAAGATGAGTAAGCAGACAGTATTTCTTTTTGTTGTTTTTCTTTTATTCTCCTGCAAATCGGCCAAGCTGAATGATGCGGAGGAAAAACAGCGTATTGGCGAATATAGCGAAGCGGCCTCTATTTACCGGAAGGTTTACGCCAGAACGCCTCCCAGGGAAAAGGAGTTGCGCGGCTATATTGCTTTCAGGATGGCCGACTGTAACCGGCTGATTAATTATACAAGTCGGGCTGCCGGGGCGTATATGAACGCGCTGAGGTATAAGTATCCGGACAGCACGGTGGAGCTGCGGCTGGGACAGATGTATCAGAAGAGCGGGAAATATGCCGACGCCGTGAAGCGCTACGACAATTTTTTGCTGGCGAATCCCGGCAGCCGGCTGGCCGTGGCGGGGCGGACAGGCTCGCAGTTAGCGCCTGCGTGGCGGCAAAACCCTACCCGCTACCAGGTGAGGCGGATGGATAAATTTAATTCGAGGCGTTCGGAGTTTAGCCCGATGTTTTTTGGCGCGGCTTTCGACCAGCTTTATTTTGCCTCTACGCGCACAAAGGATAAAGACGCCGCCGTGAACCCTATCACCGGGCTGAACAATAATAACTTTTTTGTGGCGAAACAGGACGAAAACGGGGCGTGGCTGAATCCGGAAGAGCTGGAAGACGCCGTGAATACGGAGTTTGACGAAGGGACGCCTTCTTTTACGGCGGACGGGAATACGATGTATTATACCTATTGCGCCCAAGACGCGGAAGGGCCGCGCACCTCCGAGATATACGTCTCTGCCCGCGCAAATGCCAGTTGGGGGAAAGGCGCGCGCGCGGCTATTGTTAAAGATTCGGTTACCGCGCTGGCGCATCCGTCTGTTTCGCCGGATGGCAAGTATCTTTATTTTGTGTCGGACGCCGTTGGCGGCTACGGGGGGAAAGACCTGTTCAGGGCGCGCATCCTGGGAAACAGTTTTGGGCCGATGGAAAACCTGGGGCCGCAAATTAATACGCCGGGCGACGAAATGTTTCCCTTTGCGCGCGATTCTGCGACGCTTTATTTTGCTTCGGACGGGCTGCCGGGCATGGGCGGGCTGGATATTTTTAAGGCTACGATGGACAGTATGGGCGTGTGGTCTGTCGAGAATATGAAAGCTCCCATAAACTCGATGGGCGACGATTTTGGGATTACCTTTGCCGGAAAGCAGGAAAGGGGCTTTTTCAGTTCAAACCGCAACGACGCCCGCGGGAACGACCATATTTATTCCTTTGAACTGCCTGCCATCACCATCTTTATAGAGGGGATTGTGTTTGATACGGACGAGTATCCGATAGAAGACGCCACCCTGCGCATTGTGGGGCGGGACGGATTGAACGTGGTAACGCCCGTAAGGAAAGACGGCGCGTACCGGGTGGAGCTGGAGCGGGATATCAGCTATGTGATGATGGCCAGCGCGCGGGGATACCTGAATCAGAACTTTGAGCTGAAAACGGGCGCCGAAGAGAAAAGCGAAACCTATACGGTGGATTTTTTCCTGTCGCCGGTTTACTACCCGGTGGTGGTGGAAAATATTTTTTACGATTTCGACCGGGCTACCCTGCGCCCCGAATCCAGGGAGGCGCTGGACAAACTGATTCAAATGCTGAACGATAATCCGAATATTACGATTGAACTTGGCTCGCATACCGACAGGAAAGGCGCCGTGGAGTACAACGAGCAGTTAGCCCAGCGCCGGGCGCAGTCGGTGGTAACCTACCTGATTGCCGGAGGGATAGCCGCCGACCGCCTGGAAGCGAAAGGGTATGGCGAAAACGTTCCGAAAACAATCAATAAAAAAATGGCCGCCGAGTTTGATTTCTTGCAGGAGGGCGTTGTATTGACCGAAGAGTTTGTTCTTTCGCTGCCTCCCGAACGGCAGGAAATAGCCGATCAGATCAACCGGCGTACAGAGTTTAAGGTATTGCGTACCAATTATAATCTGTTTTAAACAGAGCCGGGCGAAAAAAAAGAGATCGACCGTTTGCGACGGGCAAACGGTCGATCTCTTATCACATGGCATACGCCTTACTTTTCTACCGTAAATTTATAAATACATTCGCTTGCATACGTTTCGCCGGGACGTAAAACGGCGCTGGGAAACAGCGGCTGATTCGGGCTGTCGGGATAATGCTGCGTTTCCAGGCAGAAAGCGCCCCGGTGCGGGTAAACTGCGCCATGCTTGCCTTTGTCGGCGCCCGACATAAAGTTTCCCGTATAAAACTGCACGCCCGGCTCGCTGGTATATACTTCCAGTCCGATACCGCTCTTTGGCGAAACAGCTTTTGCGGCCAGCGTATGGACGTCCCCGTTTGAGTTCAACACCCAGTTGTGGTCGTATCCGCGTCCCCGTTCCAACTGTTCAAACAAATCGTCAATATGCGCCCCAATCACTGCCGGCATGCGCAAGTCCAGCGGCGTACCTTCCACCGGGTCAATCCCTGTGGGGATAAGCGTTTGGTCTACCGGCGTATAATAATCCGCATTAATCAGGACGACGTGGTCTGCAATTGGCGCGCTCAGGTCGCCCGACAGGTTAAAATAACTGTGATTGGTTAAGTTCACAACCGTAGCCTTGTCGGTAGTCGCCTCATACTTAATAGCTATCGCATGGTTGTCGGTCAGCGTATAAGTAACCTTTACATTCAGGTTACCCGGAAAGCCCGCCTCGCCGTCTTCGGATAAATACGTAAGTTCCAGCGTCTGCTCGCCTGTCTGGTTGGCGTTCCATACGCGCGTATGAAAACCGTCAGGCCCTCCGTGCAGGCAATGCCCGTTGTTATTCTTCGGGAGCGTATATTCCACATCGTCCAGGATAAAGGCGCCGTTTGCAATGCGGTTGCCATACCGCCCGATCAAGGCGCCGAAATTTCCGTCATGCTGCGTATAGTCGTTAATATTGTCATAGCCCAATACCACATCCGTCATCTTTCCATTCTTATCCGGCGCCATCATCGATACCAGCCGCCCGCCATAATTAGTAATACAAGCCTCCGCCCCGTTTTTGTTTTTTAATACAAACAAAGCCGTCGTCTTACCCTCCACGCTCGATACAAAATCGGTTTGTTTTAATCCCGAAAGAGTAAGCGCCTCTTTTTTTTCGCTGCAAGATACCAGCGCGCATAGCGCCAAAGCAGCCGCAATTTGTTTCTTCATACTCATTAGTTTCTTAAATAATACATTTAACAAGAAGCAAATTTATATAAAAAAAGCAATCCTTATGGCTGTTCCTCTATTTTATATACGCTTTTTGCCGTATAAACCCGGCCAAATCGATCGCTGGCGCGAACTTCTATCCGGTGTTCGCCCGGAGGCAAGGCAGTTGGTATCCTGTTTTTCCAGAGATGCGTACAAATCATCGGATTAGACGGACGGTATCCGGGTATGACATGTTCCAGGTAATCCCAATCCTGCACGTAGCGGCAATAAGCCGGGTCGAACTCTTCGGTCTGCCGCATCCTTGTCCATGCGCCGTCGTCGATGCGACATTCCACCGTATCTTCGGGACTTCCCATAAAAAAGTTGGCGTAAATGGATGCGCTCGTCAACCGGCGGAACGGAACCGCCTTTGGATGATACAGCGCCAGTTGATAATCGTCAGGCTTTCCAAGCGCTTTGAAATCCGTAACATACCGGTTTCCGTCTATTCGCAGAAAAGCATAGCCGGCGGGCGTTCCGTCGCGCATGGTAGATACAGGTATACCTTTTTCATTTAATACGCCCGAAAACCAGTCGCCGCACGCCGTTCCAACATTGTATTCATAAATCGGTTTTTCACGGTCTGCGCCCTGCGCTTTCCCAATACGGTGTTGCGTCTGTATATGCGTATGAGCAGAAAGAAAGAGTACGTCCGGGAATTCTTTCAACAACCCGTACAAAGCCTGCCTGTCGGCGTTTCGGAAAGCCTCTTCGCCTTCCGAATCAATCAGCGGGATGTGCATCGAAACAACTATCAGCCGGTTGTGCGCCACGCAAGCAAGATCGTTCCTTACAAAAGCAAGCTGATCGTCTCTCAAGCCGCCCCAATAGCCTTTTCCCGTTAACGGATGCGGATACAACACGTCGTCAAGCATAATAAAGTGCGCTTTCCCGTAATTAAACGCATAATTGTCCGGCCCGAAATGCGCTTCAAACGATTCGTCCGAAAAGCGATCTTCCCTGGCGTCGTAGTTCACGTCGTGATTACCCGTTACATTGTACCAGGGTATACCTGTCCGGCAGATTGCCTGTTTGTAGGGCAAGTAAAGATCCAGCCGGTCGCCCGCCAGGTCGCCAAGCGTTATCCCAAAGCTAAGTCCGCCAATCTGCCGGGCTTCGGCAATAATTCCGCGTTCAAGGTATTCCATTTCCTGTTCGTTGGAGGGTTGAGTATCTCCAAAAATCAAAACGGCAAATGTTTCCGGTTCATCGTATGCATACAAGGCAAAATCTACCGAAGCGGGAAGCGCTCCGGTAGGTTCTACGCCTTTGTAGAAACTGTCCGGCGATCCTGCCGGTTTGTGCCGGTAATACGACTGAGGCAGATTAAAGGCGTCTAAAGCCGTCCGGTATCCGGAGGGTTTAACAACAAAGATGATACAGTCGTCGCTGGCCGGCAGACGGTATTTCCCCGAGGCGTCTGTCAGCGACACGTCTGTCCCGTTCGAAACGGCCACCCCTGCTATTCCCTTTTCTTTCCTGTCTTGCCGGCCGTTCCGGTTGAGGTCTTCGTAAACGGTTCCCGCAACGAAAGACTGGGCCGACACGGATATTGCCAGGCAGGCAAGTATCCCGGTATAAACAGACTTTTTCATTGTTTCTGCGCTTTAATTTCCTTCACATCTATGGCGGCGACAGAAATTTTACAGGCAATAACCTGTCGCTTTTCATCCCGTTCAAAAACGACAATTCCTCCATATTGAGGAAACTCAAAGCGGTCTTGCCCGGCATACCTCAACGCCACCTTTCCCAGCGAAGAAAAAGCCGCAAGCGTTGAATCGCCCTGAAGCGTAATGGCCACAATTTCCTCCAGATTGTCGAAGGAAAGAACATACTTGCCAACGTATTCCTGCCAATCCGCCCTGTCGTTTGCCAGAGCGGAAATACAAACCATCATGATACAAACTGCTGATACGAATACTTTTTTCATTTTATTTCTGTTTTATAGTGCATAGTACAATTTCAGGCAAATCCCTTCATCTTCAAACCACCAGCAGATGGGAAGATAAACATCTCAAATCTTCAAAATATTCAGACGCCAGGCGCTCCCAGACGTATTTTTCACTGTTTTCCCGTCCTTTCTCCGAAAATTGTCCGGCCAGTCCGGGCTGTTCGATAATTTTGGTTATCCGGTTCAGAAAACCGTCCGCATCGTACGGATTGCATCTGAACCCGTCTACGCCGTCTTCGACAAAATCGCCGCTTCCTCCGCTGTCGGCTATCACGCAGGGCAGCCCCGAAGCCATAGCTTCCAGTACCACGTTGCCAAAAGTTTCCGTTGCGGAAGGGAAAAAGAAAACGTCCGACGAAGCATACATCTCCGCCAGCCGCTCGTGCCCGACATGTCCGGCGAATATGGCGCCGGGCATTCGCTTTTCGACGGCTTCACGGGCGACGCCTTCGCCTGCAACTATAAAATTATATCTCAGGCCTCTACGTTTTATCAGGTTGTACACGTTAACCATCGTCTGCAGATTTTTTTCCCAAACAAGCCTGCTTGCAAACAGGATACAGGGATTATTATTGCCGGTAAGCCGTTTCATCCGTTCCGGATTGCGCTTGAGCGGAGAAAAAAGACGCCGGTCTACCCCTCTCCGCCACAGCTTCATAACGCCGGGACTGATCCCTTCGTCTGCCAGTTCACGCATGATGCTGTTTGACGGCACGTAAACCGTGTCGCACTGATTATAAAACGACCGGAGTATATCCCTTACCCGCTGCTTTGTAAAATTGATCAGAAACGGGAAATTCTTCACATAATAATCTACATAACTGATAAAATGAGTATGATAAATCGAAAGCGCCGGCGCTCCCAGACGCCTGGCCGCCTTCAATGCATAAATGCCGAGCGGGGAGGGAGTAGAAATATGAATCACGTCGGGCGAAAACGCTTGCAGTTTCTTATCCAGTTCGGCTTTTTGCAACAGGGGAGTCGCAAACCTGTAACTTTTATTGCCGGGGATACCCAGCGTATTGATGTGGATACACTCAAAGCCCTTGATATGCTTCGGCCCCAAACCGCAGACAAACAGAAAATCAAATTGATCGACAGGAATCTTCCCAATCAGTTGAAACATGGTTCTCACCGCTCCGTCAAAGTCGCTTATCAATAAATCCGCAAAAAAAACCACTCTTACTTTTCTCATAGAAATTGATATTATCAAATTGAACCGTTGTGTTTATCCTCTTCTTTTTTTCTCGACACGCCAAAGGTAAACGAATAATATAACGGTAATATTTCGTAAACGATAAACATCTGCTACATAGCGGATAAATATCAGTTACGCGAACATTATTATGGCGCTCGCGTATGGAATAGAACGCAAGATGCTGAAATTTTCAATAAGCGAGTAAACAACTTCGTTTATACTTTATACCTTTGTGAAAAAGTATATACGATGGCAAACCTGATCGAAATAGTAAAAGGCGTCCACCCCGGTAAGATCATTGAACGGGATTTAAAGAAAAGGCACATAACTCAAAGAGCTTTGGCTACCGCTATCGGGATTCGTTATCAAACCCTCGACGCTATTATTTCCGGCACAAGGAATATAACGCTGGAAGTTTCGCTGAATATTGAAAAAGCGTTGGGATACGAAGAAGGTTTCTTGCTTATTTTACAGGATTATTACCAGATTGCCGTTTTTAAGAAAAAACAGTCGAAGAAGAAGTATACCCACAGCCCGAATGTTCGCAAATCCCTTTTCTGGGATACTGATTTTAATAAAATTGATTGGGAAAAATACAGGAAAGCGGTTATCAATCGGGTATGGGAACGGGGAAATCAAGAGGAAAAGGAAGATATCGCCCGGTTTTACAACCTGAATCCGGCCGAAATAAAAAATTATATTTCCATAGCAAAATCTCCAATCCCTGATAAACACAATAAGACGATATGACGGGAAATCTCCAATACCAAACGGTAACGCCTCAGTTAAAAAATGTACTTGCCGGATTGATGGCAGAGCCGCTTTTTAATGTGTTTTGCCTTGTCGGGGGAACTTCATTAAGTCTGAGATTAGGCCACCGGATGTCGGCAGATATCGATTTATTTACCAATGAACCTTACGGAAGTCTTGATTTTGATACATTTGAAACATATTTCAAAGATAAGTATCCTTATTACGATCGTCCGGACAAATCCGGCATTGTAGGATTCGGCAGGTCATATTTTATCGGGGATTCGGCAGAAAATAATATCAAGGTGGATTTGTATTACTACGATGAAATAACTGATCCTTTCGATAAAATAGATAACATCCGGTTTGCAAGCCTTTACGATGTGGTAGCTATGAAAGTGGATGTTGTTTCAAGAAACGGGAGGAAAAAAGATTTTTGGGATTTACACGAATTACTCGAAACCTTTACAATCGCGGAAATGCTGGAAATGCACCAAAAACGTTTTGTATATACGCACGACAGGGAAAGTATCATTAAAAATTTTACTGATTTCAATAAGGCTGATGAAGAAATGGATCCTGTTTGTCTGAAAGGGAAAATCTAGGAATTGATTAAACTGGATTTTGTGGAAGAAATTGAAAAAAATCCATACCCTGGCTTACGCAGACGTCTGTAAATAGCCTTTTTCCGCGTCGTTTTTTTCTTTGCCTTCTTTTTGAGTTTTCATCCTGTTTTTTAAAAAGAAATGTATTTATTCGTATTTTTGTTTGCTAAAACTTAAAAACAGAGCATCTAACTGAATGATTGAGCGTATTTATATTCTTGAAAACGTTGATCCCGTTATTTTTTATGGCGTAAATAACGCCCATATACAGTTGATTAAAACATTGTTCCCCAAGTTACGTATTGTAGCGCGCGGAAACGTCATGAAAGTAATAGGCGATGAACATGAATCGGATTTCTTTCTGAAAAAAATCAGGGAAATAGAAAAATATGGCGAGGAATATAATTCGTTATCCGAAGAAGTTATTCTTGATATCATCAAAGGAAAAGCGCCGGCCGCCGTTAAACAGGAAAACCTGATTATACATGGCATGAACGGGAAAGCGGTGGTGGCGCGTACCGAAAATCAGCAGGCGCTGGTGAAATCGTTTGAAGATAACGACCTGGTATTTGCCATAGGGCCGGCCGGTTCGGGAAAAACATTCGTTGCCATAGCGCTGGCCATACGGGCGCTGAAGAATAAGGAGGTAAAGAAAATCATACTGAGCCGCCCCGCTGTCGAGGCGGGAGAAAAACTGGGCTTTCTTCCCGGAGAAATGAAAGATAAGCTGGATCCTTATCTCCAACCCTTATACGACGCTTTACTGGATATGATACCGGCGGCCAGGTTGAAGGAATATATGGAGAATCATGTGATACAGATAGCGCCCCTGGCTTATATGCGCGGGCGGACGCTCAGCGACGCCGTTATCATCCTGGATGAAGCGCAAAACACCACCACGCATCAAATCAAGATGTTTCTTACCCGCCTCGGTATGAATGCCAAAATGATTGTTACCGGCGATATTACGCAGATAGACCTCCCCCCGGCCGCCGCCTCCGGATTAATTCAGGCGATGAATATCCTGAAAGGCGTAAAAGGCATTGGGAAAATAGAATTTAACAGGAAAGATATTGTCCGCCACAAGCTGGTTCAGCGGATTGTAGAAGCGTATGATAAGTTTGATGCAAAACAAAAAAAAGAATAAAATTAATCATTAAACAGCAGGTTATGAGCAAGGCGTTAGTTAGAACAGATTTTCAATGGCCCGGCCGGAAAAGCGTATACCACGGGAAAGTGCGCGACGTATATAATATAGGTGATAAATTATTGGTAATGGTAGCTACAGACCGGATATCGGCGTTTGACGTGGTGCTGCCGGAAGGTATCCCTTACAAAGGGCAAATGCTGAACCAGATTGCCGCCAGGTTCCTGGACGCCACGGCCGATATTTGCCCGAACTGGAAGCTGGCCTCGCCCGACCCGATGGTTACGGTGGGCGTACAATGCGTCGGATTTCCGGTAGAAATGATTGTTCGCGGTTATTTATGCGGAAGCGCCTGGCGCGCCTATAAAAGCGGCGCGCGCGAAATATGCGGCATAAAGATTCCCGGCGGCATGCGCGAGAATCAGCGTTTTCCGGAACCGATCCTTACCCCTACAACCAAAGCCGAACAGGGCTTGCACGACGAAGATATTTCTAAAGAAGATATATTGAAACAGGGACTTGTATCCGAAGCCGATTATGCTTTACTGGAAAAGTACGCGCTGGCCCTTTTTAAAAGAGGAACAGAAATAGCGGCAGACAGGGGGCTTATCCTGGTGGATACGAAATACGAATTTGGACGCCGCGACGGGAAAATCTACCTGATAGACGAAATCCATACGCCCGATTCGTCCCGGTATTTCTATACGGAAGGATATCAGGAACGTTTTGAGAAGGGCGAACCTCAAAAACAACTTTCCAAAGAGTTTGTCCGCGAGTGGTTGATGAGCAACGGCTTTCAAGGTAAAGCCGGACAGGCCGTACCGGAAATGACGCCCGCCATCGTACAAAGTATCAGCGAGCGTTACATCGAGCTGTATGAGCATATTACGGGCGAAACGTTTAGAAAGGAAGATACGGCAAACTTACTTTCAAGGATAGAAAAGAACGTGCTCGATTATCTTAAAAACAACAAACCGGCATGGAATCCGGCGTAGAAAAGATTCTCCCGTACAGCGGGGCGGAGCAGAAAGGCAAGCAGGTAGAGCGTATGTTTAATGCGATCTCGGCCAGGTACGACTTGCTTAATCATGCGCTTTCCTTTGGATTCGACAAAGGATGGCGCCGCAAGGGGATTCATTATCTGAAACCATTTCGCCCCGGCCTCGTCCTGGATGTAGCTACAGGAACGGGCGACTTGGCTATCTGTATGCATAAGATGCTGCAAACCGAGCGGATCACAGGCGTCGATATCTCCGAAGGCATGATGCAGGCAGGACGCAAAAAAGTGGAACGCGCCGGATATGCCGGGCATATCCTGTTTGAAAAACAGGATTGCCTTGCCCTTACTTATCAGGATAATACGTTTGATGCGGTAACGGCCGCCTTTGGTATCCGTAATTTTGAAAACGTAGGTAAAGGGCTTGCCGAAATGTACCGGACGCTTAAACCCGGCGGGCATGTGATGATACTGGAACTGTCTTCTCCCGTAAAATTTCCGATGAAGCAACTCTACAGATGGTATGCCGGTATGGTTATCCCGCAGGTAGGTAAATTCTTTTCAAAAGATAAAAAAGCCTATCGTTACCTGCCGGCCTCCGTCAAAGCGGTTCCGCAGGGAAAAGAAATGCAAGCGTTGCTGGAAGAGCAGGGATTTGCCGGCGTGCAGGTCAAAACGTTTACAGGAGGAATTTGTTCGCTGTATACAGGTAAAAAAGGATAAATAAAAAAAACAATACCCATGGACAAATATGGATTAATCGGATACCCGCTTGGGCATTCATTCTCGAAAACATACTTCAACAAAAAGTTTGTCGCCGAAAAAATGGATGCGGAGTTTGTTAACTTTGAGATTCCAACGATAAAGGAATTTAAAAATGTATTAAAAAACAACCCCGACTTGAAAGGATTAAATGTAACGCTTCCCTATAAAACTCAGGTAATCCCTTTTTTAGACGAATTGGATGAAGACGCGCGGTTGATAGGCGCTGTAAACGTTATAAAATTTTCCAGGAAAACGTCGGGCAAAATAAAGCTGACAGGGTATAACTCCGATATTATCGGCTTTAAGCAGTCTGTCGATCCTTTATTAGCCGGACGCCGGAAAGCGTTGATACTGGGTACGGGCGGCGCGTCGAAAGCCGTATTTCAGGGGCTGAAACAAATGGGGGTTGCTTCAACATTTGTTTCGCGCACGCCAAGGGAATCCGGGATAACATACCGGGGAATTACGCCTAAGATAATGGAGCAATACACCGTAATTGTTAACGCCACGCCGGCAGGTATGTATCCCAACGCAGATGAGTGTCCGGATATTCCTTACGACCTGCTTACGCCGGCTCATTTACTTTACGACTTGCTTTACAATCCCGACGAAACCCTCTTTATGAAGAAAGGGAAAGAGAAAGGCGCCACCGTGAAAAACGGATTGGAAATGTTGCTTTTACAGGCATTTGCCGCTTGGGAAATCTGGCATAAATAGCATCATAAAAAAGGATATTCATGTTATAGAACATCCTTGCCCAAACGCAGATATACAAATAACCATGTAATTTTACACGCAATTTCGATAATTTTATTTACATGAAGAACGAAAGAACGCTTTCCGGGTTGACAAGAAAAAACTTTGAAAAGCAAATTGATGGAAAAGACAACAAGCTCTACGTCTTGACCAATAAAAACGGAACTGAATTAACAGTAACAAACTACGGGGCAAAAATAGTATCGTTAACTGTCCCCGACAGGGAGGGGCGCCTCGTCGATATAGTAACCGGTCATTCTTCGATCGACGAATATCTTTGTTCCGAAGAGCCTTACTTTGGCGCTGTATGCGGACGCTATGGCAACCGTATTGCCAAAGGCCGGTTTGAGTTAGACGGTATTGTTTACGACAAACTGGCGATTAATAACGGGCCTAACAGCTTGCACGGCGGCTTGAAAGGATTCAACTCCGTCGTATGGGACGTTAAATCCGTCGACAGTCATACGATCCGATTGGCTTATACTTCTGCCGACGGGGAAGAAGGTTTTCCCGGTAAATTGGATGTAGAAGTAACCTGTTCGCTGTCCGACAAGAACGAGGTAATTCTTTCTTATTCCGCCGTTACCGACAAGCCTACCGTATTGAACCTGACCAATCACGCGTATTTTAATCTTTCCGGAGCGGGAGACCCTTCTATTAACGACCATCTGCTGACTATCAACGCCGACTACTTCCTCCCCACGGATGATACGGCCATTCCTTACGGGCCTAAAGAAAGGGTGGAGGGAACGCCGATGGACTTCCGTTCGGCGTTTGCCGTAGGAGCGCGCATGGACGACCGCTTTGAACAATTGATATTTGGCAAAGGATACGACCATACCTATGTATTGAACAAGGAAGGAAACGAACTTTCTTTCTGCGCGCGTTGCGTATCGCCCCAAAGCGGAATTGTAATGGAATGTTATACCACCGAACCGGGCGTGCAGCTCTATACGGGCAACTGGATGACAGGCCAATTTGAAGGGAAAAACGGACGGCGCTATCCCGCCAGGTCTGCTCTTTGCCTGGAAACGCAGCATTTTCCCGATAGCCCGAACAAACCGGACTATCCAAGCGTCGTTTTACGTCCCGGAGAAACATTTTCAAGCCGTACCGTGTATCAATTTTCAAACGACATAAACATCTAAATTAAATTATAACTCTAAAAGCATTTAAATTATGAACTCGACACAACAAAAAAATTACGCCTTACCGATTATCATGATGATTCTGTTATTCGGTATGATTTCATTTGTTACAAACCTGGCGGCGCCCATGGGCGTTGTACTGAAAAACCAGTTTGGCGTTTCCAACTTTATGGGTATGCTGGGTAACTTTGCCAACTTTATCGCTTATGCCGTAATGGGCATACCTGCCGGTAAATTACTCGAAAAAGCAGGTTACAAAAAGACAGCCCTGTTAGCCATTGCCGTTGGATTTATCGGAGTAGGTATCCAGGTGCTTTCCGGAACGGCCGGCAGTTTCGCCGTTTATTTGCTGGGCGCTTTCGTTGCCGGTTTCTCTATGTGTATGCTGAATACGGTAGTAAACCCCATGCTGAATACGCTGGGCGGCGGCGGCAACAAAGGCAACCAGTTAATTCAGGTTGGCGGTTCTTTCAACTCATTAATGGGGACGCTGGTTCCTATTTTGGTTGGCGCTTTGATTGGCGAAGTATCCAAAGCCAATATTACCGATGTTTATCCGGTGATGTACATGGCAATGGGAATCTTTGCCCTGGTAGGTATTGTCCTTTATTTTGTTTCCATTCCCGAGCCTCATACTGTAAAAGCCGAAGTTTCTCTTGATAAATCTCCTTACAGCGCATGGTCTTTCCGTCATTTTGTAATGGGAGCCGTCGCTATTGGCGTATATGTAGGTATAGAAGTAGGTATTCCGGGCACGATGATGCTTTTCATTGCCGATCCTTCTACCGGAGTAGCCAACGGCGCTTCTTCGGCAGGCGTTGTAGTTGGCACATACTGGTTCCTGATGCTTGTGGGGCGTTTCATTGGCGCTTCTATCGGCGCAAAAGTTTCCAGTAAAACAATGCTTACGGTCGTTTCCGGGTTAGGCCTGGTATTGGTGGCGCTGGCTATCTTCTCTCCTGTCGCTTCAAAAGTTTCCATGCCCGTTATCAATACAGGCGCCGCCATCTCGCTGGGTATGGCCGAAGTTCCTGTAAACGCCCTGTTCCTTGTACTTTGCGGATTATGTACTTCCGTTATGTGGGGAGGTATCTTTAACCTGGCTGTCGAGGGTCTTGGCAAATATGTGGCTGCGGCTTCGGGTATCTTTATGATGATGGTTTGCGGCGGCGGTATCCTGCCTCTTATTCAGAATGCAATTGCCGACGCTGCCGGTTATCTTACTTCTTACTGGATTCCATTCCTGGGTTTGGCCTATTTATTATTCTACGCATTAATAGGCAGTAAGAACATAAACAAAGATATTCCTGTTAACTGATCCCAAAGAAGGAATGATATGGACATAGAAAAAGTAAGAACGGGATTTGCCGGACATTTTAACGGAGCTGCCGGTTCGGTTTATACATCGCCCGGACGCATTAACCTGATTGGCGAACATACCGACTATAACGGAGGTTTTGTATTTCCCGGCGCTATAGACAAGGGAATGGTGGCAGAAATAAAACCGAATGGCACGGATAAAGTCCGCGCCGTAGCGCTGGACTTACAGGAAACAGCCGAATTTGGATTAAACGAAAGCGATCTGCCCGGGCAGCGATGGGCCAAATATATATTTGGCGTATGCCGCGAGATAATAAAACGGGGCGGAACGATATCCGGATTTGATACGGCTTTCGCGGGCGACGTTCCGTTAGGCGCCGGCATGTCGTCGTCCGCAGCTCTTGAAAGCGTTTATGCGTTTGCTTTAAACGATCTGTTCTCTCTTGGCGTCGACCCATTTGAACTGGCTAAAATAGGGCAGGCTACCGAGCACAATTATGTAGGCGTCATGTGCGGTATTATGGATCAGTTTGCATCTGTCTTTGGTAAAAAAGGAAGTTTGATGCTCCTTGATTGCCGCTCGCTGGAACATACCTGTTTCCCGTTTAACCCCGCAGGTTATAAACTTGTATTGCTCGATTCCGTCGTAAAACACGAATTGGCAGACTCGGCTTATAACAAACGGCGCCTGTCTTGTGAAAGAGTTGCTGCAACAATCCGCAAAAAACATCCGGACGTAACATTCCTGCGCGACGCTACCCTGGAGATGCTGAACGAGGTAAAAGACGAGGTGAGCGAAGAAGATTATATGCGCGCCCAATACGTAATAGAAGAAATACAGCGCGTAATGGATGTATGCGACGCACTGGAAAAAGGCGATTACGAAACCGTAGGCGACCGTATGTACAAAACGCATCACGGCATGAGTAAACTCTACGAAGTAAGTTGTGAAGAGCTTGATTTCCTGAACGACATAGCTAAAAAATGCGGCGTTACCGGTTCGCGCGTCATGGGCGGCGGTTTTGGCGGTTGTATCATCAATTTGGTGAAGGAAGAATTATACGACGGTTTTGTAAAAGAAGCTTTCCGCGCTTATACGGAAAAATTCGGGCGCGAACCGAAATTATATGATGTAGTAATCAGCGACGGAGCCCGTAAACTCTGTTGATCATAAACAAAAAAGAAAAAGATGTCAGCCGCTTTTTATCAAAACGAAGTAACGTTCTTTGTTGCAGCAGACTGTATTATACTGGGGTTTAACGATAAGGACTTGAATGTTCTGCTACATAAGCGTAAATTTGAACCCTTGGAGGGAGAATGGTCGCTTATGGGAGGTTTTGTTAAGCCGGGCGAAAGTATTAACAAGGCTGCTTCACGCGTGCTGACAGAGTGTACAGGGATAAACAACCTGTTCATGGAACAAGTAGGCGCTTATGGAGAAGTAACCCGCGATTTAGGGGAGCGGGTTATCTCCATCGCTTACTATGCGCTGGTAAATATGAATGATTTTAATATCGACTTACTGGAACAATACAATGCCAAATGGACCAGACTGAGCGATTTGCCCAAACTGATTTTCGACCATGAGCAAATGATACGCGACGCTTTGTCGAGGCTGAAACGCAAAGCCGCCACCCGTCCGGTGGGTTTTAACCTGTTACCTGAAAAATTTACTCTTCCCCAACTGCAAATCCTGTACGAAGCCATCTACCAGACCGTGTTAGACAAACGTAACTTCCGCAAGAAACTCCACGCTATGGACATCCTGGAAAAACTCGACGAAAAAGATAAGAAAAGTTCCAAGCGGGGCGCCTTTTACTATAGGTTCAATAAAGAAAAATACGACAAACTGCTCGGCGACGGGTTCTATTTCTCTCTCTGACGCGCATTGGATCGTCCCAAAAAAATTCGCATGGATAACTTGGATAACTTGACCGCCGAACAACTCGGTAAACTTTTCCCCATTCGGATTGTTCCTTACAATCCTGAATGGAAAGTACTTTTTGAACAGGAAAAGGCTTTGATAACAGAAGTGTTGGGCAAAAATGTTGCGCTAAATGTAGCGCATTTTGGCAGTACTTCGGTTGAAGGACTTGCCGCGAAACCAACTGTCGATATTATGGTTGAAGTATCCGGTTTAAGCCATGAGACGAAGCAAATTATAATCAAAGAGATGGAAACAGTTGGCTACCGAAATATGTATAATGCTGAAAGAGAAAATAAAATGACTTTTGGCAAGGGGTATGATGAAACGTATGATTCTACACAAACATATCACGTACATATCCGGGAAAAAGGCGATACGCCGCAGGAGGAAATTTATTTCCGTGATTTTTTGCGTCAAAACTCCGACATTCGCGACGAGTATGCAAAATTGAAGTACACATTAGCCGGAAGATACCCATTCAATCGCGAAGACTACACACAGGCAAAGACAGCATTTGTTGTAAAAATCACGGCGCAACAAAAAAGAAAATACCAATAGTAATAGAAATGCCGGGAGTAGCCGGCGGTTTTATATAATGTCGACGGAAACTCGTTTGTCGTCGACAGAAACTCAG
>JAIRYL010000004.1 GCA_031267775.1 Tannerellaceae bacterium | reverse complement strand
ACAAAAACGGGTACGACAAAACGCGGAATAGTCGTAATCGACGCCGGCATTGCCACAGAAGACAATCTCAAGATGCTTGCCGAAAAGGGATTTGATTATGTTTGCGTATCTCGCTGCAGATTGAAAGACTATTCAATAAATCCTGCATCTCAAGTCATTGAGGATCAAGATAAAAAGAGACAAAAAGTCAGCCTCCAAAAGGTTATTGGTGAAAAACACAATGACTTTTTTCTCAAAGTGGACAGCGAGGCTAAACGTGCCAAAGAAGCGTCTATGAACAATCGTTTTCAAGAGAATTTTGAAAAAGGGTTGTCTGCCGTTTGTGCATCACTTTCCAAAAAGAGCGGCATAAAAACGGAAGAAAAGGTCTATGAACGGGCAGGCAGACTCAAACAGAAATATCCTCTGTAAGCCGATACTATACTGTTGATTACAAGATTGAAGCAGAATCAAAAACAAATCGTAAGACAAAACAAATAAAAGAAAACAGAAAAGTTACAGCCATGTACTGGAAACTAAAAACACCATTCGATACCAGCTCAAAAAAAGGGAATCGGAGGATAAAGATACTTCGATATACCCGGATAAAAAATTTCAATCGAAAATAAATTGCATGTAAATAAACACATAAAACCGACCCTATGGGTTAGAAACGACTGCTTTTGCAATTTACAGCAAAATACCGGCGTATGACCGTTTCACTCCTGCATGGAATAGAGTTAAAAGAGCTGGGGGACAGGCGAAAGAAAGGGGGGCTGTCAAAATGATAAACAATTAAAACTTAATTTTTTTTAATGGACGCTCGTGATTCATTCTATTGATTTTAATAATATCCCGACGGATTCAAGCGGGCAAATGAGATTGCCGTCCGTTGCCTGTATCTGCATTATTGTACTTGTGTCCAAGTCTATCCGTAAAGCCAGCCAACATTCGTCGTCGTAGATATATTCAATAGACGGAAAACTGTTGCCTTCTTCGTCTTCGTCTATTTCAACGCCTCCGATTTCGCCGTATTTATATTTCGCCGTTCCGCGAATGACCCGGTTTTGTTGCCTGAGCTTGTTTTCGACCGTGTAACGGAAGTCCATTTCGGCGTCGGTGAGACGGTTTATTACGATATGCTGTTTTATCGTGTCGTTTTCAAATACATAAATTTGTTCTGTCGCAGAAGCGTCCGTATTTTCATGTATATTTACATCGTTTAAAATATCATCAATCAGGTAATTTCCGTTATCGTCCGCAAGCAGTAATTCTATACGGGTCTCCTCGCTGTTATACGTTGAAATATAGCATACGGTATAGACGTTTTGCCGTTCCGTGTCAGGGTGGATTTCAATGGTTTTTATCCAGTTCGCATCACAGTCCTGCGCTTGAATTACCGGGTCGTAATCCAAACCGGAATTTTCCAGTTTATACAGTAACGACTCTGTAAGGTATTTGTTCCTTATCGAACTCAAGGTTTTCAAATCTTTGCCGGGACTGTCGCAGCATGAAATGTAGGCTGTGTAAAACTCTTTCAACCGTTGAATTGCTTTTTCTTCTTTCCCGTCAGCGGATTCCGTTACAGTTGAAACCCTGTTCCCCGCGCTTTGTCCGCATGATTGAACAGTAATTGTAAATACGAATAATAAATAATATAAATTCTTCATGTTCCTGTATTTTATTTTTTGCCCTTTCGGGCGGTTGATTATAATTACATAATGCTGTCGAAAAAATTATTGATACATCAGTCGGGTTAGTAATAAACCAAGTCCTACAGAAGTAATTGTCGCTATTAATCCCGGAATCATAAAAGAATGATTTACTATATATTTTCCGATACGCGTAGTACCTGTCCGGTCAAAATTGATAGCGGCCACAATCGTGGGATAATTTGGAAGAAAGAAATACCCGTTTACTGCCGGAAAAAGAGCTAACAGTATGTAAGGAGAGATACCCAAAGCAATACCCAAAGGAAGTAAAGCTCTTATCGTGGCAGCCTGACTGAACAATAAAACAGACATAAAGAATAAGGCCAACCCGAACAACCAGGGCGCCTCTGTTACAAAACTTTCTATCGAACCTTTCAGCTCGGCCATATTGCCGGCAATAAACGTATCGCCCATCCAGGCTATACCAAAGATAGCGACAACAGCTTGCATACCCGCCTGAAATACCGAACCTTGCGCCGCCTTTAAACCGTCGGTACGGGTGATGAGTAAAATAAGGCCGGCCGCAGAAAGCATCAATATCTCAACAATATAAGCCATGTTGCCCCGCAAGGAGGCCGGCAGGAGCGACTGAACAGAACCAAATAAAATAATGCCGGCAGTAGCAATTATAAACAGAAGGATGGAAACGATGGCCGAACGCCTGTCTTTTACGTCGGCTATTTCATGATGCGTCTGATTAAATTCTCCCAAAGCCAGGCGCCGCTTATATACAGGGTCGTCCGCTAACTCTTTCCCCGCATGCATCGAATAGAATGCGCCCGCCAGTACGCCCGCCAGCGTACAAGGTATCGTTACCATCAATATATCCATATATGTTACGCTAAAGCCGCTATTTTCCAGTATACTGAGTAAGGCTACCGTAGCGGCCGAAATCGGACTGGCGGTAATAGCCTGTTGCGAAGCGATTACAGCTATACTCAAAGGACGTTCGGGACGAATTTTCGTTTCCGTAGCCACTTCCGAGACGACGGGTAATAAAGAGTAAGCCACATGCCCGGTTCCGGCAATAAACGTAAAGAAGTAAGTGACCAGCGGACTCAACAGCGTGATTCTCTGCGGATTTTTCCGCAGTAACTTTTCTGCCGTTTTCACCATCAGGTCTAACCCTCCGGCTGCCTGCATACATCCGGCTGCCGCAATAACGGAAACAATCATCAACATCACGTCTACAGGCGGGGAAGTAGGCTCCAGGCCAAAACCGAAAGCGAGTATGGCCAACCCCATTCCCCCCAGTACGCCTAATCCGATACCTCCCAACCGGGCGCCTGCCAGGATGGCAATCAAAACGAAAATTCCCTGTATCAGCATTATGATATGTCTATTGTTGCTTTGTTCTTGTCCATTGGATTAACTGCTTTTCATTGACTTCACGCTTCGCCCCGCCGCCCAATACGGTTTGCAGTTCCCGACGGAACCAAACTTCCGCCTGTTTGTCCGATTCATTTCTAATAAATTGAACAATAGCGTCGAATGTCGACTTATGTTGCTGAATTTTTAATTTATCCATAGCCTGTTTATCTCGATATACTTTGGGGGTTTTTATTGCGAAAGCGTTTTCAAACCAGGCTGTAAATGTACATTATTTTATAACATGCCCATACAAATAACTAATTTTAGCAAAGTTGAAAAACAATGTTTTATTACCTTTGCCGTTCAATATGGAGAAGCAGAAGAAAAAACGCATGACTTCAAAAGTAAAAAACATCATACTCGGATTTTGGACGCTATATGCCGTTGTATTTTTAGTACTAATTATTACGTTTGTCGCAATAGCAAACGGATCTATTGGCTATATGCCTCCGGTAGAGCAGTTGGAAAACCCGATAGATAAATACGCTTCCCAGATTATTTCGTCTGACGGAAAGACGTTGGGAACTTACGCCCAAGACAATCGGATTCATGTAAATTATAATGACTTATCGCCCGATTTGGTTAAAGCCCTTATTGCTACGGAAGACATTCGTTTTGCCGGTCACAGCGGAATAGATGTACAGGGATTATTCCGCGCCATTATAAAAAGAGGCCTGTTCTTTCAAAAGAACGCCGGAGGCGGGAGTACGATTACGCAACAACTGGCTAAGCAATTGTATTCGCCCGGAGCCGATAACCTTTTTGAACGTTTGTTACAAAAACCCATCGAGTGGGTCATCGCTGTGAAACTGGAACGTTATTATACAAAAGAAGAAATTATAAACCTCTACCTGAATAAGTTTGATTTTCTGTACAATGCCATCGGCATACAGTCTGCCGCCCACGCCTATTTCAATTCTACGCCTAAAGGATTAAAGATAGAAGAAGCCGCCACGCTGACAGGCATGTGCAAAAATCCTTCATACTACAATCCGGTAAGGTATAACGAGCGTTCCAAAGGACGCCGCAACGTCGTACTGGCACAAATGAAGAAGGCCGGTTATATATCAAAAAAACAATGCGATTCTTTAATCGCGCTGCCGCTTACGCTACATTTTACGCGGATAGACCATAAAGAAGGATTAGCGCCGTATTTCCGCGAATACCTCCGCATGACTATGACAGCTAAAAAGCCTGAACGCAAAAACTATGCTTCCTGGCAGGCGCAGAAGTTCCACGACGATTCTGTCTCCTGGGAAACAAACCCGCTGTATGGATGGTGTAATAAAAATAAAAAGCTCGACGGATCATTCTATAATGTTTATACGGACGGCTTAAAGATTTATACTACCATAGACGCGCGCATGCAACAATATGCGGAAGAAGCCGTTCGCGAACATGTGGGAGGAACCTTACAGCCTGCTTTCTTTAAAGAGAAAAAAGGATATAGCTATGCGCCCTTCTCCCGTACGCTTTCACAGGAGCAGGTAGATACCATTTTGTTCCGTTCCATGCAGCAGACCGACCGATACAGGGGATTGAAAAAAGCCGGAGTCAGCGAAGCTGAAATCCGTAAAGAATTTCGGCAACCGATAGAAATGACCGTTTTCAGTTGGCAGGGAAAGATAGACACGGTCATGTCTCCAATGGATTCCATCCGATACCATAAAAGCTTTCTGCGTTCGGCTTTTGCAGCTATGGACCCGCGCGACGGCCATGTAAAAGCCTATGTGGGCGGTATTGATTTTAACGACTTCCAGTACGATATGGTGAATGGAGGACGCCGGCAGATTGGTTCTACCATGAAACCTTTCCTTTATTCGTTAGCGATGATCGAAGGCTTTAGCCCCTGCGACCGGGTACTTCACGTACAACAGCAGTTAACGGACGAAAACGGCCGGATATGGGCGCCTGTTAATGCGGGAGCAAAAAGGGTGGGAGAACTTGTTACCATCCAATGGGGATTGCAAAATTCGTCCAACTGGATTACCGCTTACCTCATGAAGCAGCTATCGCCTTATACGTTAGTCCGCCTGTTACATTCTTACGGATTAAAAGGACATATAGACCCGGTTGTTTCCCTTGCCTTAGGTACGCCCGACATATCTGTGAGCGAGATGATAGGAGCCTATTCCGTATTTGCCAATAAAGGGATTCGCGTAGAGCCTGTGTATGTTACGCGCATCGAAGATTCTTTTGGCAATACGATAGCCAATTTTAATCCGCAGGTAAGGGAGGTGCTAACGGAAGAAGCGACGTATAAAATGCTGCACATGCTCAGAAGCGTAATGGACGGGGGCACAGGCAGCCGTATCCGTTATCGCTATGGCCTTCGCGGGCCTATGGGCGGTAAAACAGGCACCACGCAAAATCATTCCGACGGATGGTTCATGGCTTTTACGCCCAGCCTGGTGGGCGGTTGTTGGGTAGGCGGAGAAGAACGCTCTATCCATTTCAATACCATGAATGAAGGACAGGGGGCAAGTATGGCGTTACCCATTTACGGGCTTTTTATGCAAAAGGTATACGCCGACCAAACGCTTGGTTATTCGGAAACGGAAAGTTTTGATATTCCCCCGCAGTATGCCAATCCCTGTAAAGAGTATACGGAACAGGAACTTTTAAATATCCCGGCCGATATAGGCGGCATCGATAAAATCTTTGAATAAATTAATCTTTTTTTCCAGGGCCGACGCATCTAATTTCCGATAAGTTTTATCAGATACTTGTTGTCCCTCCCATCCCCATCCTGCTTTAAGCCTCTATCTCTTACGCCCGCCTTTGTTGTTTTTCCGATTTCAACAGGGCGCACAGGGGTAGAGACGCAATGCATTGCGTCTCTACCATGTTCATGCGCAACAACATTCAGATGCGTCGACCCCGGTGTTCCGACGTCGATAAATTTGCGTATAGACGCGCGTAAATTTCTGTTTAGACGCAAATTTATTTCTGTTTAGACGCAAATACATTTTCGTTTAGACGCAAATTCAACCGTGTTTCGACGCATGCACACGTATGCATCAAGTAGACTGCCCTGCCGGATACTTCAGTCCTTTTTCGCTTACTGCGAGGTGATACTCCGCCTTTCCGTCCTTTGACGACCGGGAACGAAAGCTGTAACCCGGTATCCGGAACTCTTCGGGGCGACGGACGCCGCTCTTCTCCCTGTTTATGGGCAGGTGAAGTTTGTCCCTTAGACAGAGGTATATTCTGTTCCACCCTTTTTGTATTTGCTTAAAAAGCGCGCGCGGGGGGCGAAATTCCTTGCCTCCTTAATCGGGCGTCTCGGTTTTGGCGTCGAGCTTTTTGTGCAGTTATTCCATTCCTTCATCATTCCGTCGTCAACAGTTGCGCTCATACTGTAAATGGTTAGCGCTTACTATAGGGTTGTTTACAATATTTTTTTGATTAG
>JAIRYL010000003.1 GCA_031267775.1 Tannerellaceae bacterium | reverse complement strand
CAGGAATGACTGTAATACCGGCTGGTATATGAAGTTGTTTATAGAGCCTGCCCATGTAAGTATATACACGTAAGAAAGAATAAATATATGTTCCGGCAGACCTCAAAACAATCTGTATAGCTTCATCTACTTCTACAAAAACATCCACAGTGTCCGGTTCAGGCCGTAAAGGGAATATACCGCCCAAAGAAATATATCATTTTTTAGTAAAAATCCATAGGGTATTTTGTTGCTCAACGATCTTAAAGACAAAAAACACCTAATTATTAATTAAAAAGTATCGTATATGAACACATTATGCAGGCAAATAGCAGCGATCCTCTTATTTGGGGCGACATTATGGGGGATGATTACTCCATTACAGGCGCAAAACGATGCGAAGGATGACGAGTATATTACCATAAGCGGAATGGTCAGAGACCAAAAGAGCAAGAAAAAATTGGAATATGTAAATATTGCCGTTCAGGGAAGTAATATAGGAACTGTAACAAATTCGGACGGGGAATTTTCTATTAAAATTAAAAATTCTCTGTTGGCCAAAGAAATTCAACTATCGCATGTAGGTTATTTAAACGCAATTATTCCGGTAAACGGCAGCGATGTTACAGATGTTGTGGTAAACCTGATACCAACAGAAAACCTGTTAGAAGAAGTTATAATACGGGCAAGAGATCCACGTTACATTGTAGAAGAGGCGATGAGTAAAATTGCCGTCAATTACAGCCCGTCAACCAATATGCTTACCGGTTTTTATCGTGAAACAGCCCAGAAAGGACGCCGGTATATTAATATTTCAGAAGCAATTATCGATATATACAAAACGCCTTATACGGAAAATGTAGACCGCGATCGCGTACAGATATATAAAGGCCGTTCACTCCTGAGCCAGAAGAAAAGCGATACATTAGTGGTTAAGCTATTAGGAGGGCCTAACCTGTCTATATATATAGATATTGTAAAGAATCCGGATATTCTTTTAGACAAGGAGATGCTGCCTTACTATTCGTTCAAAATGGAAGAATCGGCGATGATAGACAAACGTCCGCAATATGTGATAACCTTTACTCCGCAAGCTATCCTTCCGTATGCTTTATACTATGGAAAGCTATATATCGATAAGGATAAATTAGCGTTCACGCGCGCCGAGTTTAATCTGAATATGGACGATAGAAATAAGGCAACCCAAGCTATTTTGAAGAAGAAGCCGTTTGGTTTACGTTTCAAGCCGCTTGAAGTATCTTTCCTTGTAACGTATAAACAGCGTAACAATTTAACCTATCTAAGTTATATCCGTAACGAAGTGCATTTTAATTGCGACTGGAAACGTCGGTTGTTTGCAACAAACTATACTATCAATTCAGAAATGGTTGTTACCGATAGCGAAACCGAAAACGTAAACAACATTTCTTATAAGTTAGCTTTCAAACCCAGCCAGTCGTTATCCGATAAAGTAGGAGATTTTATGGATGAAGATTTTTGGGGAGCTTATAATATTATAGAACCCACAGAATCGCTGGAGTCGGCGGTAAATAAATTAAGAAAACAAAAACAGTGATAAGTTACTTTTCGTACATTTGAAACAGGTTAATCATTTTGTACACGGTTATGCTGGACGATTTAAGCGTATTAAAAAAGATAAAAGAGGGCGACGTCAATACCTTTGAAAAAATATTTCGTCTCTATTACTCCCCTCTGTGTCTATACGCTGCCGGCATAACCGGTAAAATGTATATAGCGGAAGAAATTGTACAAGAATTGTTTTATGTATGCTGGAAAGAACGGGGAAAATTACAGATACTGCATTCTTTAAAAAATTACCTGTATGGAGCTGTCCGTAATCGTTCCCTTCAATATTACGAACGCCAGGAAGTAAAGAATCGTCATCGTGAAACGGTTTTCAAAACAAACGATAATGATATTTCCAATCCGCAGGATTTACTGGAATACAAAGAGCTTGAAGACTTAATCAATCGTACGCTCGATAAATTACCCGAACGCCGTCTGCGCATTTTTCAGATGCATCGTTTTGAAGGTAAAAAATATGCCGAAATCGCTTCTGAATTGTCTTTATCTGTAAAAACAGTAGAAGCGGAAATGACAAAGGCGCTTCAAATTTTACGGAAAGAAATAGAAAATTATATACGTATAGCATGATTCAAAAAGAAAACAATAAAATAAATACAGACCAAGCCTGGCGTCAATTGTATGCCCGTTTGGAACAAGACGGGTTACTTCCGCAAGAAACAACCGCCAAGCCGTTCGGACTGCCTGTCATGCGGAGATGGGCGGCAATTGTCAGTATACTTTGCATAAGTACGGTTACGGTATTATTCCTGCAGGATAAATATGGCGGTAACCATGCTGAATTACTTACCTTGCACAACGAAAAGGGAGCCGTTACATTAGTCAAAACATTTGAAGACGGTTCTATCGTTTATCTGGCTGATAATACCCGGTTACAATATCCCGAACATTTTGCCCGGGAAAAAAGAGAAGTCATTTTAAGCGGAAATGCTTTATTTGACGTTGCCGGTAATAAGGAACGGCCCTTTATGATAGAAACGGAATCGATCCGCATTGAAGTAACCGGTACGGCATTCAATATTCAAAGCGCCGGTCATTTACCGTTTGAACTAACCGTAGAACGGGGAGAAGTAAAAGTTATTCATAAAAAGAATGGAGAAAGCCTCCATGTAAAAGAAGGAGAAACCATACTATTATCAAATAACCGGCTTAAAGTAGAACAAACAGATAAAAACAAACGATTTACCGGAATCAAACAAATACGGTTTAAGGACGAAACATTAGGTAACATTCTACGGGTAATCAATAAAAACGAATCTGATTTAATCTTACAAACAACTTCTTCCTTAGAGAATCGACAACTGACGGCTACCTTTAATAATGAGGCGCCTGAAACAATTGCCGAGTTGATTTGCGCAGTATTTAATTTACAATGGAAAAAAGAAAACAATGTATTGTTGATTTTTGAACCTTGAAAAAGTATGATACCATGAAACCTTCGGTTTCTTATATGCTAATCTGTTTACTAAGTTGGCTGTCGTTATTGCAAGCGCTATCCGTACAGGCAGGTAATAATGATATGTTAAACAGGAAGATAGAGTTAACCAAGTCTAAAGGAACAATCTATGAGTTATTGGAAAAAATAACCGAACACTCCGGCTGTCTTTTTATTTATGACAGCAGGGTAATTAAAAATGAAAAGACAGTTACCATAAAAAAAGGAATATACACGATAAAAGAGGCTATTTACGAAATTACCGGCAACCGGCGGTTATCCCTGCGCGTTATAGGCAACCACATATTAATTGAACTGCCCGAAAAGAAAAAAGAAGCGCCTTTACCTTCAATAGCTAAAAAAGATAGCGCCGCTTCGTCATTCATCACAATTGAAGGTTCGATCTTCGATAAATACGCCAACACGCCCATCCCATTTGCCAGCGTTGGAATTCCGGTTGAAGCAATTGGCGCTATAACCAACCAGGACGGAAATTTTCGTCTTCGGATTCCCGATTCGCTTAAACAAACGGATATTCATTTTTCCCATATAGGTTATATTCCTCAAACAATAAAAGTAAATACGTTAACGGGGCGTCCCAATACATTATCTCTCGAACCTAAAGTTATTTCATTACAGGAAATAATCGTTCGCTTGATTAATCCGCATAAAGTAATCGCAGATATGTTATCCAATAGAGATATGAATTATGCGAAAGAGCCTGTTTACCTCACATCGTTCTACAGGGAAGGTACCGAATTAAAAAAAGGATTTGTTAATCTGACGGAAGCGATAGTGAAAATTTACAAAATACCTTTTAGCGAATATCACGCGGAACAAGACCAGGTAAAACTCTTAAAAATGCGCCATATCAGTAACCGGGAGGTTAAGGATACGATTATTACTAAAATAAAATCGGGAGTCAATGCAACCCTTTTATTGGATTTAATTAAGAATCCTCCGGAATTTCTGAATGAGCCATACCGCTTTTTATATAATTATGCGCATACGGATATTACCATGATAGACAATCGGATGGTCAACGTGATTGTCTTTGAACAAAAAAACGATGTGAAAGATCCGCTATACCGGGGCGAATTATACATAGACAATGAAAACGATGCATTAGTTGCCGCTCATTTTGAAATACATCCCAAATATGTAGAGAAAGCGGTAGGAATGTTCATTGAAAGAAAAAGCCGCAATCTGGAGGTCAAACCGCAGAAAATTACATATACCGTAACATACAAACCCTGGAATAATACATACTATATTAGTCATATACGAGGAGACCTCCATTTCAGGATTAAAAAGAAAAAACAACTTTTTGGTTCCAGTAATGTGCACATGTGGTTTGAATCGGTCACTTGTAAAATAGATACGACAAACGTAAGCAGGTTCGCCCGTAACGAATCGATACAGACAAAAACTATTTTTGCAGAAACCGATTTCGTATACGACGAAAACTTTTGGGGAGATTTCAATATTATTCTTCCTGAAGAGAAACTAAACGAGTCTATTAGTAAGATCGCATCAAAAATAGAAGAAATAAATTATTGACGGATTTTAATCATAAAGAGGGAATTTTCGCAAATTCCCTCTTTACAGGTTTTAATAGGTATTAGTCTTTAAGGCAAAAAGATTGTTTAGGTTATCTGTGCACAAAGATGCTTGAATAAATGGTATTGGACAAATTAAAAAATATATTTTACAACACATTTTTAAGTTTTTGGAAACTTCTTAGCAGTTTATTTCATTTATTAACATTACAAAAAACAAAGAAAAGTAGTCAAAATCTAACAATTCTCTATCAATTTGTCATATATGAGAATCATATTGTAAACTATTAACACAAATCTCCCTTGTATCGTTAAAATAAGCTAATACAAGGTTTGTAAAAATATATTTAATTTGATTTACTGAATTTCCAATATTCCCAATCAATTGTAGACTTCATCTCTTGCTGAACTTTTATCGGGAAAGAAGTAAAAAAACAGACGCCGGTTACTTTTTCTATACTGTCAACTGTAACGGCAACTTGTTTCAATGAACGATTTTCATAGTTTCTGTTCTCAACCAGAAAACCAATACTCTTGACCTTACCGTTACCGGTTGAACCTACAACCTTATAAAATTTAGCAGGTATCCCTACTTTATTTTCACCTAACCGGTTCATCTTATCTTCTATCACAGGCCCGGTTATGATTACTATTTTACCATAATTTGTAGCCCATGTGCGACACTGTTTTTCAATGTTGTTCCACAATCCGGCATTCAATTCTCTATTCTGAGGACAAATATTACTAAAATAAAAAGAAGCGCGCATTCCTTCTTCCGACCATTTCATGTCGCCTGCAGGAACTAAATGCCCCCGGTCATAACCGGAACGTTTGTAATCATTCGTCGTCGCCGTAGCGCCTTTCACTTTGGGGTCGGGAAAGAAATTAGTTGCCCGCCGAACGCCCCGGCCCTTTACTTCATCCGCCGTTAATTCGTATGCTACCCAATTAGCTATCCGGAAATCGGCATTGTAAGATACGGTGAAACCTTCATGATTAATTATCTGTTCTTTACTATTATTTTTAAGTTGCGGAAATCCGGCTTTATCAGGGAGCGTTTCCTGAGGTAATTCTGCGGTTCTCGTCCTTTCGACAGGGGAATAACAGTCAAACAAAAATAAAAGTCCGGATAAACAGGCTATTACGGTAGATATTCCTATAAAAAAACGCTTTATTGATTTTAAGGCATTCGATACGCTTTTTTTCTTTGCGTAAATTGTCTTTTTCCTTTTCCTCGCCATGTTTTTTATTTGTTCAGTCTCACAAAAATAAACATTTATATTTCGATTTGTATGGCTCTACTGAAAATATTATTATCTTTGAATCAGCATAATTATTTAACAGAATAAATGATACGAGTAGTGAGAAGATTTATTTATTTAATAGGGATTGTTTTATATTGTAACAGCTTATTTGCGCAAAGCCTTGACCAGGCAAAAAAATTATACGTTGAAGGACAATATGCCGAAGCTAAACCTGCTTTCGAACGCTTTGTAAAACAAGCTCCCAATAATGCATCCTATAATTTGTGGTATGGCGTATGCTGCTATAAAACAGGCGACTTGGA
The DNA here is from genome assembly GCA_031267775.1 of Tannerellaceae bacterium. Taxonomy (GTDB): domain Bacteria; phylum Bacteroidota; class Bacteroidia; order Bacteroidales; family Tannerellaceae; genus DFXE01. Next base: position 3,010 of record JAIRYL010000003.1, on the reverse strand, counting down.
GAATGCGCAGAAATATTTGGAAATAGCTGTAAAGCGACGCGTACAGGAAGCCTATCTCCATTTAGGAGAGTTATACGCCGATATCTATCATTTTGACAAGGCTGCCGGGATGTACGAAGAATACATCGCACAACTTACAAAGAAGAAACAAGATGTTGAAGCATTCCAAAGACGACTGGAGCATGTGGAGAAAGCGCAACGTATGGTAGAAAGGGTAGAAAATATTCAGATTATAGACAGCATGGTGGTAAATAAAAACGATTTTCTCTCGGCTTATACATTAAGCGAAGAAGGCGGTTCGCTTGCTACTTATACGGATTTTTTCAACTCGGCCGGTCAAGTATCGTCTACTGTCTACATGAATGAAAAAGGAGATAAAATACATTATGCCCATCCGACGAATGACAACCGTTATTGCTTGTTTACGCAATCCAGGCTGCTTGATGTTTGGGGCGATGAGAAACAACTTCCCTTGAACGTAAACAGCAGCGACGACGATAATTTTCCTTTCGTCCTGTCTGATGGCGTTACTATTTATTATGCATCCAAAGGAAACGGGTCGATAGGCGGATACGACCTGTTTGTTACCCGCTACAACTCCAACTCCGAGACGTATCTGACTCCCGAACAGTTAGGAATGCCTTTTAATTCATTCTCCAACGATTATATGCTGGTTATTGATGAAACTAAAAATCTTGGCTGGTTTGTTTCCGACAGACGTCAGCCCGAAGACAAGGTTTGCGTATACCTTTTTATTCCCGATAATCAGCGAAGCCGGATAGAAGGAGACGATATCGAACTAAAGCAAACACGCGCCGCTATTCTGTCTATTAAAGATTCATGGAAGCCGGGCGGCAATTATACGGAGTTAATCCGTTTGGCACATCTGGAGATTCCTTCCAGAAAAGAAGAAATACGCAAAGACTTTGAATTTATTATAAACAATACGATCACCTATTATACGTTAGATGATATTAAAAGCCCTGAAGCAAAAAGTCATTATCAAAAAGTTATTGAGTTAAATAAACAAATCAACGAATTAAATACCAGGCTGGAAGAACTTCGTTCCAATTATTCAAAGGGAAACAAAAGCAGAAAAGAACAATTGCAATCAACAATATTACAAGCCGAAGAACAGCTTTACAGTTTATATAAACAGCCCGGCGAATGGGAAAAGAAAGCTCGTAACGCTGAAATCAATTATTTGAAACTTAACAGATAAATAATAACCTTTACTAATATGATTTTGGACATTGCTATCATTATATTCCTGACCGGAATAGCCATTTTACTTATTCTTTTAGAGATATTCCTTCTTCCCGGTATTACAATTGCCGGAATAGGGGGCGCTTTATTCGCCATTGGAGGCGTTATTTATGCTTATACTGTAGGTTCAACGGTTGGAAATATCACGTTGTTCGGCTCTATCATAGCTTTTGGTATCGCATTTGCCTGGCTGCTTCGTTCCAAATCTTTTAACAAAGTAGCCTTAAAAACGAATATAGATTCAAAGCTTACTTCCAGCAGGGATTTGGGTATTCAGGCAGGCGACGAAGGGATAACATTATCCCGGTTAGCCCCTATCGGAAAAGCGCTAATTAAAGATATAACGGTAGAAGCCAAATCTACCGGAGAATTTATAGACGAAGATACGCCCGTTATAGTGATGAGGGTAGACGGGTATAACGTATTAGTCGCAACAAAAGAAGATATTATTCATTCATATAATAATTAAATTTTATGGAAATAAGTTTTTTACCTGCAATTTTATTAGGAGCGGCCATCCTGCTGCTAATTATATTCTTTTATTATGTTCCGTTCCTGATGTGGATTTCGGCAAAGGTATCGGGCGTGAGTATCTCTTTGATACAGTTATTTTTGATGCGCATCCGTAAAGTCCCTCCCGGTACTATTACCCGCGCTATGATTGAAGCGTATAAGGCGGGATTGAAATCGCTTACCCGCGACGAACTGGAGGCTCACTACCTTGCAGGCGGTCATGTAGAAAGAGTCGTGCATGCGCTGGTTTCTGCGTCGAAAGCGAACATAGACCTTACCTTTCAGATGGCTACGGCTATCGACCTTGCCGGACGCGACGTGTTCCAAGCCGTACAAATGTCTGTTAACCCAAAGGTAATCGATACGCCTCCGGTTACGGCCGTTGCCAAAGACGGTATTCAGTTGATTGCCAAAGCGCGCGTAACGGTTCGCGCCAATATCAAGCAACTGGTAGGGGGCGCCGGGGAAGAAACCATCCTGGCTCGCGTAGGCGAGGGTATTGTCTCGTCAATCGGTTCGTCTGAAAATCATAAATCGGTGCTGGAAAACCCGGATTCTATTTCAAAATTGGTATTGAAAAAAGGATTGGACGCCGGCACGGCTTTTGAAATATTATCGATTGATATTGCCGATATTGATATAGGTAAAAATATTGGCGCTACGCTACAGATGGATCAGGCGCAAGCAGATAAGAACATCGCCCAGGCAAAAGCCGAAGAACGGCGCGCCATGGCTGTGGCTTTAGAGCAGGAAATGAAAGCCAAAGCGCAGGAAGCGCGCGCAAAAGTAATTGAAGCCGAAGCCGAAGTGCCTAAAGCGATGGCCGAAGCATTCCGCGACGGTAATATGGGTATTATGGATTATTACAGAATGAAAAATATCGAGGCGGATACCTCCATGCGTGAAACGATAGCCAAGCCAACCGGCGGCCCGTCTAAAGTATAAAGGATGTATATGAGAGTTATCCAACCCTCCGAACTTATCATAAATGAAGATGGAAGTATCTTTCATCTTCATTTAAAACCGGAACAATTATCGGATAAAATTATCCTGGTGGGAGATCCGGATCGCGTACCTGCGGTGGCTTCTTACTTTGATACGACGGAATTTGATATTTTGAACCGCGAGTTTCGTTCCATAACGGGAACATACAAAGGGAAACGGCTCACCGTCTTGTCGCATGGCATCGGTACAGACAATATTGATATTGTGCTGACCGAACTGGATGCAT
>JAIRYL010000201.1 GCA_031267775.1 Tannerellaceae bacterium | reverse complement strand
TGGAAAACACAAAACCGGAGAAAAAAAAAAACGCGCAGGCGATGGAAACGGACATACGGGAGATTTTTTTCATTTCCTGTTTGGTTTTTGGCAAATTTTACATGAAAAAACCGGCGGCGCTTCGTTTTTTGCCCTGTCTCCGCTTATTTTACGTCCCTGCATGCCATCCGGCAAATTCCAGGGATATGTACGCCTGTTATAAAAGAGTCGCCGCTTATTTTACGTCCCTGCACGCCATCCATCCAATGGATATAAGGAAGCGTATGAAAATAAACAGGATATACCCGTTTTCGTTCCCGAACGCCGCAGGCGTTCCCTGGCGCTAACCCCCGGCGAAGCAAAGCGACCGGTGGCAGGCGGAACACGCCGCGCCGCCCCAACCTGTAAGGTTGAACTCCTCGGAGTTAGGGGAGAGGGGAGAGGGGAGAGGGGAGAGGAGAGAGCGTCTCGCTAACCCCAATCGCGCCGCCACGCCGGAAGGTGCGATAGCGGTATTTGTTTTTGTAGAGACGCAATGCATTGCGTCTCTACCTGTGCGCGCTGTTGAAAACGGAAAGACGGCAAAGGCGGGCGTAAGAGGATAGAGGCTCAACGCTCAAAGCAGGGTGGGAGGGGCAACAGGTATCTGATATAACTTATCAGAAATTAGATGCGTCGGCCCTGCAGACATTAGCCGTTCTGCCGGATTGAATGTATGAATTTTGCGCAAGCCATATCCATTACCTGCGCCATTTGTTTTTAGAGAGTCGATATGATTTAGTTTTTATTATGAATTATTATCTTTGCTACATATAAATAGAAAAAATTCCATCTGTGAGTCCCTTGCAAGAAGCTTTACATAATTTTAGATTAAATAAGTAACAAATGCACGATTCGGAAAAAGACGTCTGGCAGCGGTTTATCAAAAACGATGAGAAAGCTTTTGCCGCTTTGTTTGAACAGAATTCAGACAAACTCTACAACTATGGCTTGAAGTTTACTGCCGACGAAGAGACGCTCAAAGATTGTATTCAAGATTTGTTTATTAAACTATATAAGAATCGCCATTCGCTGCCGGAACTTGAAAATCCACAATTCTATCTGTTTCGTTCATTTAAGAATCTTTTGATCGATGCTATGCAGCAGCAGCAACGAATGGTTTATTTGCCGCCTCAGGAAATACCTTTCCATATTAAATTCATCTGCGGCAATCAGGAGGAAGACGTTGACGACGGTATAAAAGAAAAATTTGAAAAAGTCATTAATATGTTGTCCGACAGACAAAAAGAAGTAATCTATTTGCGCTATCAGGCCAATCTGTCATACGATGAGATATCCCGGTTATTAGGAATCAACTATCAATCGGTAAGAAATCTGGTTCATCGTTCCATTGAAAAAATACGTTCCGAAGTAAAAAAATAAAAGCTGTGAGTACAAATTAATCTCTATATCGGTTTATTACGGTATAGAGTCATAGATTATGCAAGAAAATCAAGATAGAAATTCAATGGATGAATACCGGAAAATCGTCAGGATGATAAAAGTTGAAGAGGAGGGCATTCCGCCCGAAATAAAAAAAGAGCTTTGGCAGAATATAAAAGCTTCCATTGTTCAAAAAAACAGGATCGATCGATTAAAAGCCTTTGCCGGGTATGCCGCGGCGACAGTTCTTTTAGCGGCTACCGCTGCAATTTATCCGTATCTCGACAGGCATGACAAAGATGAAATAAACTTTGAGGCGATCCTTGCCGAAAATTTTGCGAACAAAGAAGTAACGGAAAATGTAGTCGTTGTATTTCCTGATAACGGAATGATAGAAATAGAAGATAAAAACGCAGAGCTGGTTCTTGATAAGCAAGGGAAAATGAGCGTCAATTCTAAAATAATAGAAGGCAAAAAACTGTCGAAACCTTCTGCCGCCGCTTATAACCAGTTGATAGTTCCGTATGGAAAAACGTCGAGTATTATAATGAGCGACGGTACGAAAATATGGGTAAACGCGGGAAGCCGGGTTGTTTATCCCACAATTTTTAATGAACGGAGACGCGAAATTTACGTTGAAGGCGAAGTTTACCTGGAGGTAGCTCATAACCCGGATTGCCCGTTCATTCTTAAAACAAACGAATTAGAGGTTAACGTATTAGGAACGTCCTTTAATGTGGAGGCATATAAAAACGACGATTATCAATCGGTGGTATTAGCCGCCGGGTCTGTTTCCGTTAAAAAGATAAACAATAAAGACAATACCACCATAAAGCCAAACCAGAAATTTACATTTGAACCTAACACGCAAATTACGCGGCTGGAAAACGTTGACGTATTAAACTTTATAAGTTGGAAATATGGTTTCCTCATCTTTGAAAAAGAGAAACTGTACAATGTGTTAAAGAAAATAGAGCGGTATTACAATATACGTCTTTCGTACAATCCGGAAAAGATGAAACATATTTCGTTAAGCGGAAAATTAGACCTGAAGGATGATATTGAAGAAACATGTAAGATTATATCTATTACGGCTCCTGTTGAATATGTTATCGGCGAGAATGAAATAATAATTAACGTTAAACCTTAAAACAGCATAATATGAAAACACGACAAGAATAAAAAACCGAAATGTACTGGTAATACTTTTCAGTAATTAAATCAAAAAAAAAACAGCTTCAATACAATTAATAACCTAAAACAATACACGAGTATGAAATTTATCACAACGCCAGGAGATTTGCATGTCAAATCTTGTAAATTAGTACGAATAATGAAAGTTACCTTATTTCTACTGTTAATGGTAACAAATGGTTGGGCCTCGATTCGCTCATACGGACAAGCTACAAAAGTGGAGATTTCGGCAGGAGATAAAACGCTGAAAGAATTATTTTCGGAAATCGAACAGAAAAGCGAGTTTATCTTCTTATATAATGACAACCTGGTCAATCTTTCTCAAAAGGTGCATATCAAAGACAAGGCAGACAGGATAGACGATATTCTGAAACAGGCTTTGGCGGGAAGTAATATCAACTACAAAATCGTCGACCGGCAAATCGTATTTTACACGGATAAAAATGAAGAAAAAGCAGGGCTAAGAGAAGTCTTACCTCAGCAGGCCAATACGGTGCAGATTCAGGGAAAAGTAACGGATATAAAAGGCGAATCCGTCGCAGGGGCCAACATTATAGAAAAAGGGTCGACCAACGGAGTGATAACCGATACCGACGGAAATTTTGCGCTCACGGTTAATCGCGGAGCCGTTATACAGGTATCCTATATCGGTTTTATTACGCAGGAAATAGCGGTAGGCAGCCGGAACAACTTTTCAATCTCCCTGCGCGAAGACCTTCAGGATTTGGAAGAAGTAGTAGTGGTAGGATATGGAACCCAGCGGAAAGCGAATCTGACGGGCGCCGTTCAGGCCGTGGGTTCGAAAGCCATCGAAGGCCGCCCGATAACAAACGTAAACCAGGCTTTGCAGGGAGTTGCCGCCAACCTCAATATTACGCAGACGACGGGTCGTTCAAACGGCGCGCCCGATGTCAACATACGCGGATACACCTCTATCAACGGCGGCAGCGCCTTAATCCTGATAGATAACGTGCCGGTCAGTTCGGACGAACTGGCGCGTATGAATCCAAGCGATATCGATAATATCTCCATTTTGAAAGACGCCGCTTCGGCCGCTATTTATGGCGGTCGCGCTTCATTCGGCGTGATTCTGATCACCACAAAAAAAGCAAAGTCCAATAAATTGGAAATCAGCGCCGAAGCGACGATGGGTTTTCGCTCGTTCTCCGCCTTGCCCGAACTCGTTACCGATCCGCTCGAGCACATGACCCTGGCCAATCCCAGCTCTACGCGCAAGCCGCTCTTTTATGAAGAAGAATTTGACTATGTTCGCAAGATGCAGGCCGAGCCGGACAAATATCCGGCCTACCGGGTTATCGGCAATGGCGTTAATTCCGGCTTATACACGACGCAGGGAGATTGGGCATGGTACGACGAGATAGATTACAACGACGCCTTCCTGCGCGATTTTTCGCCGGTATACAACGCCAACATGCGCGTTGCCAACCGCAACGACAGGATGTCTTACGCAGTCAGCGGGGGTTACTACAGCCAGGACGGCATGATGCGCTACGGCAATGATAAGCTAAACCGTTTCAACATACGCGGAAACGGGAGTTACAAATTAACCGGCTGGTGGGAATTGGGTACGAACATGTCGTTCAATTACCAAAAGTACGACCAGCCGGAATCGGGCGTAGAGAAATACTTTTGGCAGATCAGCCGCAGTCCGATGCGCAGTATTTACAATCCGGACGGCACATACGGCTATAATGGCGCCAATATAATAGGTTTGGCAAAAGAAGGCGGCCGCAAAATAGAGAACTGGAATCAGACGCAGATATCGCTCAATACGACGATAGATATTATCAAGGACGAATGGACGGTAAAGGCCGACGCCCACTTTCGTTTCAACAATTCCAACACCAAATCGGAACACTATCCCGTTTACTGGAAACCCGGCCCCGACCGGGCGCTTCAGCAGGTATACGGCGATTTGAGCGACGGAATGCAAAACATGAATTACGCCTATACGCGCTCCGATTTGAACGCCTACCAGGTTTACAACGTGTATACGGATTATAACAAAACGTTTGGCAAAGAACATGCAATACACGCCATGGCGGGTTTTAATCAGGAACACACCCGAAACATGTATTCGTGGATACGCCGCTCGGATATGATCAGTACAAGCTTGCCTACGGTCAACCTGGCAACGGGAATCGTACAGGTTGCCGAGTCGATCGAAGAGCTGTCTCTTCGGGGAGCGTTCGGACGTATCAACTATGCTTACGGCAATAAATATCTGCTCGAATTTAACGGGCGTTACGA
>JAIRYL010000160.1 GCA_031267775.1 Tannerellaceae bacterium | reverse complement strand
AGCAGGAACGTATGAAGACGTGCTGGCTTTTATCAATCCGGACAAAAGCGCCGTCGTTATTGCAGGTAATGACGGCGCAACGGATAAAACGATTCATATCAGCGTAAATGGAACTTTCTATTCGCCGACCTTGAAAGCCAATTCGCTGAATACGCTTGTAATTAAATAAAAGAACCGTTTTCCGCCCGACACAAGCAAATGGAACAGGATTGAGCATAAGCTGTTTTTGCAAATTTCACTAAACTGGAAAGGTATACCATTAGTAGATTATGAAACGGCGGTTCAATTAATTGGCGCAACCCAAACGGCCAAGAGACTTACCGTTAAATGCAGGCTTGACGCAACAGCATATCAAAAGGGAATTAAAATAACAGACGCCTCCTAAATGCAATAAATATGAAAAAAATTAAATTTCACAGCGAATGGAATTATCTCATAAAACCCAATGAAACGTAATTGTTATTTATGGGCGATTCCTAACTACTCAGGAACCCTGAAAAAAGAGAGAAAGAATGTGATAAATAGAAAAAAGTTACATACAATTGCATTATGGAAGAAATGATTACGATATCTCTTACGGAGTACGAGCAGATGAAAGCGACAATTGCAGAGCAGGGCAAGTTGATTGAGCGTTTGCCGGAAGAAATCATGCTTGTGGAAAAGGGCTGCAACAGCAAAACCGGTTCCACGGCTCCATCCCAAGACATAGGAAGGAGCAACCCGATAAGCCTGCGGGGTAAAAACGTGAAGGATGTTTCTTCCACATTGTTGAGCCTGGCCAATTGTTAATCCTTTCTTCTTAATATGAACCTGAGTAGTTACGAAAAAACATATATCAAAGGGTTGAACGCCGGCTCTTATAAAGACTTCACGAAGCTTTACGAAATATATGCGCCCCGTTTATATGCCTTTGCGTATAAGCTCATTCCTTCGGAATCCATCGCAAAAGACATTGTTCAGGAAACATTCATCAAAGTTTGGGAAAACCGCGCTACCATAGATAGCAACCGGCCATTCAAAGCATTCATCTTCACTGTCGCCCGCAATCATCTCTCAAACGAGCTAAGAAACCACATCAACCGGATGGAAACGGTAAGCCATCCTGAGATATTGGAGCACAAGGGTTATGGCAGGATTACGCACAATGATATGGAAGAAGAATTTTCATTAACCGAGTTGATAAAATCGCTCGAACAAGCCAAACAAAAGTTAACCCCACGTCAACGGGAACTGTTCGAGCTGAATAAAGAGAAAGGGCTGTCTGTTACAGAAATAACAGAGAGAACCAATCTGTCCGAACAGTCCGTCCGCAACCAATTGTCTCAAGCCATGCAGCGACTCAGGAAAGAACTGAAAAACTATCTTTAGAAGCCTGCCCCCTCATCGAAAGGATCAATAGAATGTTACACAACATACGCGTCGATATGTTATAATTCCGACACTTGCGTGTATTCTTTATAAAAGGATAGAAAATGACGGGTAATAAGTTATACGGTTTGCTGAACCGCTACATATCAGGAAATATCAGTAAAGAAGAGTTGGAAAAACTGAAAATCCTTATCGGCATAACCGACGAAGATATGCTGGGCAAACGCCTAAACCAGCTATGGACGGAATTTGAAATGCAGAAAAAACCATCGGACGCCGTCATCGGGGAAATCTATAAAAACATAGAACAGGTATACAAGCCGCAGGCCGTTCACCCGAAATCCAGATGCGCCCTCCACATAGCAGCCGTTTTGCTCATCATCCTTTTAAGCGGGTTTTCTACCTATTTATATCTAACAAGGGAAAATGGCATTATACCCAACCGCCATATAACGGTACAAACCAAACGGGGGCAACAGGCAACTATCTTTCTGCCCGACAGTTCGATGGTAAGGCTAAACATTGAATCATCCTTACAATATAAACAGAATTACGGGTATACCGACCGGCAGGTCAATCTATCCGGCGAAGCCTTTTTCGAGATAATGGGAAACAGGCAAAAACCATTTATTGTGCAAACCGGATCTGTAGACATTGAAGCCTTAGGAACTTCTTTCAATGTATATTCGTACGATTCCGAGGAGACGGTCGAAATGGCCCTTATATCCGGTAAAATTAAAATAACCCCTCATTCCCAACCTGAAAACATAACTTTCCTGAAGCCTAACGAGAAACTTTTCTACAACAAACATACCGGTAAAATGAGGGTGGAAAAGACCGACAATCAATTCGAAACAGCCTGGCTAAGGGGAGCGCTGGTATTCCGCTCTGTTCCGGTCAGGGATGTTTTAAAGAAGATAGAACGTAAATATGGCGTTACAATCCATCTGGACATACCTGCCGTAGAGAATGATAAATTTACCGGAAGTATTGAAAGCGACTATATTACGGAAGTGATGCAAATAGTACAAACACATTACCCGTCCAAGTATAAAATAGAAGGAAACAACATATACATCTCGCCCAAATAACCTGATAGTAACCGCTAAAATCATACTGCCTATGGAATAAACAGCGAAAAAAGACAAAACCGGAGAATGGTAGAAGCTTCCCCGGTACTTATGTCAATATACCCTAAAGAAAGCGGAAACATCCGCATCAAACAGAAATATATTAACTTTAAACGTATAGTTATGATGATTTATCAAAATAAGCAACCTCGTCTTGCGCGCAAAGGTAAAGAGAAAATTACGCTTGTTCTTATAACATTCTTTTTATTTACGCTATTAACTCCCCTTCAGGCGCAGGCGCAGACAAGCAGGGTTACATTATCACTGGAAAATGTTAATCTGAAAACATTTTTCGATGCGCTTGAAAAGCAAAGCTCCTACTCGTTTACCTATAGGGATATCATTGTAGAAGATAAAAACGATATCTCGCTAACAGTAAACAACCAAACGGTAGAGCAGGCGCTCAACCAGATACTGCCTGCCAGAGGGCTTCGGTATAGCATTTACGGAAACTCCATCCAGGTAACAAAAACAGACCGGCAAGTTGCCAGAAGAATATCCGGCAGCGTTACCGATTCATTTGGAGACCCGGTAATTGGAGCCAATGTCGTACAAAAAGGAACTGCCAACGGTACGATAACGGATGTGGACGGTAATTTTACATTGGAAGTTCCTGCGGGAAGCATGCTGCAAATCTCCTATATCGGTTTTCAGGCAAAAGAACAACGGGTAGGCAACCGGCAAAACTATTCAATCCTCCTGACGGAAAACGCGCAGAACCTTGAAGAAGTAATTGTGGTAGGGTATGGCGTACAAAAGAAAGTCAGCGCCACAAGCGCCATTGCGCAACTGAAAAACGAAGAACTGACGGTACGCCCCGTTTCCAATACGCAACAAGCGCTACAGGGACTATCGCCCGGCCTCACGATTACAGACGAAGGAGGCGCACCCGGACGATCTGCCGCCAAGGTACGCGTAAGAGGTATTACTACGCTGACTGCCGAACAAGACGGGCGTACCATCGGAAGCAATGACCCGCTGGTACTGGTAGACGGAGTAGAGCAACGGTTTGAAGACGTCAACCCCAATGATATCGAATCTATCTCTATCCTGAAAGACGCCGCTTCCGCCGCCATTTACGGTTCACGGGCGGCAAACGGAGTGATTCTGGTAACAACCAAAAGGGCGAAGGCAGGCGAAATACGTGTGAACTACAATGGCTTCTTCTCGTTAAGCGCTCCGCAAAACACGCCCAAACATATGGATGCGATCGATTATATGCGATATCAAAATATGGCTTACGTCAACTCGGGCGCCGAACCGATTTATCCGGAAGAAAGAATCAGGGAATATCAGTTGTCGAACGATCGCATGAAGTATCCCCTTCCTAACGACTATATAGACCTTATGTACCGCCATGCATTTCTTACGGACAACAACGTTTCTGTTAGCGGCGGTTCGGATACGTATAAAGGGCTGTTAAGCCTTCGCCACCAGGACAACGACGGTATCCTGTCTTCTTACAAGTATAAGATGACCGGTATACGCATAAATACCGATTATAAAAAAGGCGTCTTTTCATTGAATGCCGACGCCGACTACCGGTATAATTACTCGAAAGAACCGTTGAACAATGTTATCAACTATATTTATCACGGTTCGCAATGGGCGGTACCTCAGTATCCGGATGGTACGTACGGCATAAGCAAACAGGGAAACAATCCAATGATATTAAACGATATTGCGGGAGATTCCAAACTGAGGAAATACTATTTTGTCGGAAACTTAAAGCTGGACGTTCAGCTATTCAAAGACCTGAAAATAACCGCCCAATACTCGGCCAAAGTAACCAACGACATAAATAAAAAGTTTTCCAACGCATACCAGATACTCGACTACGACGACAAAACCGTGGTGAAGAAAAATGTAGACAAGAATCACCTGACCGAAGCGAGAGAAAACATGAACGAACAAACCCTTACCGGCCTGATTAATTACGGGAAAACAATGGGAGCGCACCAGTTTAACGCATTGGCCGGTTATTCTGAAATTGCAAACAAACGGAATTATCTGGAAGGATACCGCGAGTATTTCTACAATAATGAAATAACCTCCATGGACATGGGAGGACTGGATAACCGTAAAATATCAGGTTACGATCACGAATGGGGATTACGCAGTTTCTTTGGACGTGCGAATTACAATTTCCACAACCGCTATCTGTTTGAAGCCAATGCCCGGTGGGACGGTTCGTCAAGATTTACCGGCTCCGGCGTATATGCCTTCTTCCCTTCGCTGTCGGCAGCCTGGAGAGTCTCGCAAGAAAAATACTGGATAGAGAACGACATTCTAAACGACCTCAAGATACGCGGCTCATGGGGGAAAACAGGCAATCAGGCCATTCCCTTATACGAATTTTATCCGGCATTACTTATCTCGAGCTATACGTACGAAGACCTGATAGCCACCGGCTACATCCAGGAAAAAATGTCGAACAAAGACCTGACATGGGAGACGACCACGCAAACAGACGTCGGCCTGGATGCTTACCTGTTCAACAGCCGTATGAGTATAGCCTTTGACTTTTATAATAAGGTAACAGACGGTATTTTGCTAAAACTCCCCATACCGGGCGTCATCGGATTGCTTGAACCGCTCCAAAACGCCGGTTCGGTAAGAAACCGGGGGATAGAACTTATGTTATCATGGCGCGATACGTTTAAAGACGTAGGCTATCATGTAACGGCCAATCTGGCGATGAATAAAAACAGGATACTCGACTTAGCCGGCAGCGGCCCTTATAAGACAACATCGTCTACCGATCCGATGACGATCCGCCAGGAAGGACTTCCCATAGACTCGCATTGGGGATACAAGACAGACGGCCTTTTCCAGACACAGGAAGAAGTAGACAGTTATCCCACGTTGTTTGCCAACTCCAAACCGGGCGACGTAAAATACATCGACCTGAACGGCGACGGCGAAATCACGCCGGAAGATATGACCTGTCTGGGTAATACATTCCCCAAATACACCTTTGGACTGAACGGTTCCATCGCCTGGAAAGGCTTTGAGCTATATATGCAATGGCAGGGAGCCGCAGATATAGACGTACGGCTTACCGGCGCCCTGATTGAAATGGGTAATCAGGAGGGATTTACGCATGAAATCTATACCAATAATGTATGGACGCCCGATAATACGGACGCCCGCTTCCCCCGTCCGGTGAAGTTTGACCTGAGAAATGTTCATTCTTCCGACCGGGTGATATTCGACGGTTCTTACCTGCGACTAAAGACATTGCAGCTATCGTATACGTTGCCGTTACAACTGACGCGCAAAGCGTTTATACAAAAAGCAAAGGTTTCTGTTTCGGCAACCAACCTGCTTACCTTTTCGGCGCTGAACGAATGGAACCTTGATCCCGAAATACCTTCGGGACGCGCAAACTACTATCCGCAAACATCTGTTTCCTCTTTAGGACTTACGCTTGAATTTTAAAAATAATCCGTATGAAAAACGACCTAATAAATAAACCGGCAGCAGCCGGACTGTTAGCATGCTTGCTAACCGTATTACCGGCCTGCGACAATATACTGGAAACAATACCCACCGACAGAATATCTTCGGAAGTATATTGGCAAAACGAAGAAGACGCCTTGTATGCATCCAATGCCATCTATCGCTATTTAGACGGCATTGAAATAATCCGTTTCGACGGAATGACGGATATTTTGCATGCTAATATCCAATTTTCAGACTGGGCGGCTATCGAACGGGGCGAATACGACTCGAACATGGAGTATATACAAACCTTATGGACGCAATATTACAAAGGCATACGAGCCGTTAATTATTTTCTGGAAAATGTAGACCGCATTGAAGCGAGCGATCTCCGGAACCTGACGGTACTTGGCGCTGAAGTAAGAACGATACGCGCCTATCTGTATATACAACTGGTTATGTTATTTGGAGATATCCCGCTCGTTACAACCAGCATGGAAAGCGTGCAGGAAGGTAAAGAGGCGCACAGGAATCCGGCGTCCGAAATCTGGAGCTTTGTGGATAAAGAGTTGACGGAAACAGCCGCCACGCTTCCGGTAAAGGCCGCTTCCACCGGACGCATCGCCAAAGGCGCCGCATTCGCGCTAAAAGCGCGCGCCAACTTGTATCAGGGAAACTGGCGCGAAGCCGCCGACGCCGCCAAAGCTGTGATGGAACTTGGCGAATATAGCCTGCATCCTTCGTACGAAAAGCTGTTCCTGTACGAAAACGAAAACAACAGGGAAGTCATTCTCGACAAACAATTTCTGAAAGATTCGTACTCGAATAACCTGTTTGCTTTACTGGCGCCTTTTAGCCAGAAGCAACAAGGGCCGGTATATGTTCCTACCAAAAACATATTTGACGCGTATGAAGAGAATGACCCCCGCCTCTCCTACTCTATTTATTTACCTGGCGCTATACTTCCCAACGGAGATACGTACGACCCGACGCCCGGAAGCGGAACGCAAGACGAAATAGCCAATACCTATCTGGCCACTTCGTTAGGCTACAACATCAAAAAGTATATTAACCCGGAGGATTTGGCAAATCCGGGCAATTGCGGCGTCAACATCATACTGGTCCGCTATGCGGAAGTATTGTTGACTTACGCGGAAGCCATGATAGAAGAAAACAAGATCGACGCCTCCGTGCTGTCGGCTATCAATCAGGTTCGCCGGCGTGAAGACGTCATGGCGCCGGAAATAACCGCCGGATTAAGTCAGTCCGACATGCGGGGAATTATCCGCCGGGAACGGCTGGTAGAGTTGGCCTTTGAAGGACTGCGCCTTTTTGATTGTCGCAGGTGGCGTACCGCCGAGACTTTATTCTCAGGCAGAGTAGAGGGAATGACATACCAGGCAGGCGACGGGAGCTGGAAAACAATTCGCATTGAAGGATTCGTCAAAATTTTTGATCCCGGTAAACATTATTTATTCCCGATTCCTCAAAAGGAAATGGATTTAAATCCTTTTTTTACGCAAAACCCCAAATGGTAAACTACTGATTACTATGAACCTGACACAACTAAAAAAACTGTGGCTGGCAGCAGGCATGTTGCTGCCAATGACTGCCCTTTCGGAGCAGCATACCAATTTTATCATCATCTTTATGGATGATATGGGGTATGGCGATTTGGGATGTAACGGAGCCATCGGTTACGAAACGCCCAACATAGACAAAATGGCTGCCGAAGGAATGCGCTTTACCCGCTTCTATTCGGCGCAAGCCGTAAGCGGCGCGTCCAGAGCCGGACTGTTAACCGGGTGCTATCCCAACCGGATCGGCCTGTACGGAGCGCCCTCGCATGTAACAAAAACAGGAATCCGCAACGAAGAAGAAACTATTGCCGAAGTATTAAAAAAGAAAGGATATGCCACCGCCGCTTATGGAAAATGGCATTTGGGGCATCACAAACAATTCTTGCCCATTCATCATGGCTTCGACGAATATTATGGCATTCCTTATTCCAACGACATGTGGCCAAATCATCCGACAGCCAAATTCCCCAGCCTGCCGCTAATAGAAGGCGACGAAACTGTCGAATTAGACCCCGACCAGGCAAAATTTACCACAAGCTTTACAAACAGGGCCTTGAATTTCATCGATAAGAATAAAAAGAATCCCTTCTTTATCTACCTGGCTCATCCCATGCCGCATGTCCCTCTGTTTGTTTCCGATAAATTTAAAGGGAAAAGCAAACAGGGATTATATGGCGATGTAATTATGGAAATTGACTGGAGCGTAGGACAAATACTGGCCAAACTCGAAAAAGAAGGACTGGATAAAAACACGCTGGTTGTAGTAACATCCGACAACGGCCCCTGGCTGAACTATGGCAACCACGCCGGAACAACCGGAGGTCTGCGCGAAGGGAAAGGCGCCAGTTTTGAAGGCGGGCAGCGAGTTCCCTGCATTATGCAATGGAAAGGCGTAATACCTCCAGGCGCTATCTGCGGCAAGCTATCGGCGGCCATCGATCTGTTACCTACCTTTGCCCATATAGCCGGCGCGCCGGCGCCTGAACTGAAAATAGATGGAGTAAGTATCCTTTCTTTACTTAAAAATGAAAAAGAGGCACAACCGAGGGAAAGTTTCTGTTATTATTACAGACAAAACAGCCTCGAAGCTGTTACCGACGGCAACTTTAAACTCATATTTCCCCATCCTCACCGAACATACGAAGGCTTTTTGCCCGGCGCAGACGGAGCGCCCGGCGAAGTAAACGAATCCTGCATGCTGGACGAAACCTTATTGATAGACCTTCGCCGCGACCCGGGAGAGCGTTACAATGTGATGGGGATGTATCCCGAAGTATGGGCGGAATTAGAGAAAATAGCCGATGAAATAAGAGGCGATTTGGGGGATGATTTAAAAGGGATAAAGGGAAAGAACGTCCGTCCGTGCGGCGTGGTAAACGAATGACGGGGATACCTGTTTTATTCGGAGGCAAAGGAGCGCCGGGCGAAAGACGCCTCCTTTGCCTCTTTGCAGTTATTCTTTTTTTAGTATCTTTCGCAAAAACAGGAAAGATGGACAGAGTTTTTAAATCGAAAGTGGATGGGTGGTATTATTTGCTGCTTTTTATCCTGGTTGTTATTTGTTTGGTGGTAGCCGTTAACGGCCGTATGGCGGCTATGACCGGTACATTGTTGCTTACGGCGCTGGCTGTGCATGGTATGCTCGGCACGTATTATGTTATTACGGCGGACGGCAGACTGATTGCCCGTTGCAGTATTTTTCCCCGGAAAGAAATAGAAATTAGCGCTATTGAACAGTTGGAGCGTACGGTTATGCCGGCGCCCAGCTATGCTCTGTCGTTAAACCGCCTGGGTATCTGGTCGGGAAAGAAACTGTGGATGATGGTATCTCCGCAAAATGAAAAAGAGTTTATTAAGCTGCTTAAACAGTTCAACCCCGATATTCAATTGATAAACGATACGAATTTTCTGTGAACAATTTTCCGTAAATAATTTTCTTTACACTTAAAACAAGAAACAAATGATAACGTACGACGTAGCCATTATCGGCGGAGGGCCTGCCGGATATACAGCCGCGGAAAGGGCCGGAGCGGCCGGACTTTCGACTGTGCTGTTTGAAAAAAACGCGCTGGGCGGCGTTTGCCTGAACGAAGGTTGCATTCCTGCCAAAACGCTTCTTTATTCGGCCAAAGTATTTGATACGGTTAAACATGCTTCCAACTATGGCGTAGGGGCGGAAAACGCCTGCGCCGACCTTCCGAAGATTATGGCCCGGAAGAATAAAGTGGTGAAAAAACTGACGGCAGGCGTCCGGATGAGGATGAAAGAATGCCATGTTACAACCGTAGAAGGTATGGCGGTGATAAAAGGACGCGCTTCAGACGGGACGATTGCCCTTGCCTGCGCCGGCGAAAGCTATGAGGCCAGACGCCTTGTTATCTGTACCGGCTCGGAAACGTTTATTCCTCCCATTCCCGGACTGGACGGATCCGGATACTGGACAAGCCGCGAAGCGCTGCAGGCAAAAGAGACGCCGAAATCGCTGGTTATCATTGGCGGAGGCGTGATAGGAATGGAGTTTGCTTCCTTTTTTAACAGTCTGGGGACAAACGTGTACGTGGTAGAAGCGCTGGGCGAAATACTTACCGGGATGGACAAAGAGCTGGCGTCTCTGTTGCGCGCCGAATATACCCGGAAAGGCGTAACGTTTTACCTGGCTCACAACGTAACCGCCGTAAACGAAACGGGCGTATGGGTGGAAAAAGACGGCGAAACATTCGCCCTGCCGGGCGAGAAGGTGTTGCTGAGCGCCGGTCGCCGGCCGGTAACGCAGGGATTCGGACTGGAAACGCTGGCGGTTGACCTGTTTCGCGGCGGCATTAAGGTAAACGAATGGATGCAGACGTCTCTGCCCAACGTTTATGCTTGCGGCGACGTAACCGGCTATTCGCTCCTGGCCCATACCGCCGTTGGCGAAGCCGAGGCGGCGGCGAGGCATATCGTCGGCGGCAAAGCCTCCGCCGGAATGAGCTACAAGGCCATACCGGGCGTTGTTTATACCAATCCCGAACTGGCAGGCGCAGGCGCTACCGAAGAACAACTGCAGGCCGAAGGAAGGGCTTACTCGGTAAAGAAAATCCCGGCGTCTTTCTCCGGGCGTTTTGTGGCGGAAAACGAAAGGGGCGCCGGCGTATGTAAAATTATCCTTTCGGAAGACGAAACGGTTATCGGCGTTCATTTACTGGGAAACCCGTCGTCGGAACTGATCGTAATTGCCGGCGTGGCTATCGAAAAAGGTTTCAAGGCGCGCGAGCTGGCTTCCTTTGTATTTCCCCACCCCACCGTGGGGGAAATTCTCAAAGAAGCGTTAGGAGGCTTTTGGAAATAAGTCATCCATTTATTTCCAGACGCCTCCTGCGTATAAGGCGCGATAACGGGGCGGGCAGTTGCATCTTCGTGGAAGAAATTGTATTTTTGCACCTGTTTGAATAAATTATTAATCTTACATACAAATTTTATATGGCAACTACTGCTGATTTTAGAAACGGAATGTGCCTCGATATGGATGGCCAATACTATTTTATTATTGAATTTCTCCACGTAAAACCGGGAAAAGGGCCGGCTTTTGTACGCACCAAACTGAAAAACGTAACGACCGGCCGGGTTATAGACAAAACCTGGAACTCGGGCGTAAAGGTAGAAGAAGTACGCATCGAGCGTCGTCCGTATCAATTTCTATACCAGGACGACATGGGATACAACTTTATGCATCCCGAAACGTTTGAGCAGATTTCAATTCCCGGCGCCGGCATCAGCGGCGTTCAGTTTCTGAAAGAAGGCGACATGGTGGAGGCCATGGTGCATGCCGCCAGCGAAACAATCCTTACCTGCGAACTTCCCGCCCATGTGATACTGGCCGTTACGTATACCGAACCGGGCATAAAAGGCGATACGGCTACCAATACGCTGAAACCGGCTACGGTTGAAACCGGCGCCGAAGTGCGCGTGCCTTTGTTTATCAACGAAGGCGAAAAAATTGAAATAGACACGCGCGACGGCTCTTACATAGGCCGCATACGCGAATAATTGCGCCATACCAACGACAGGGAAGCACGGCGAGACGCCATCTTAAACAGCGTATCGCCGTACTTTTTTTTATTTCCAAACCTTAAAAAAAACGCCTTCATTCATGAATAAACTTACCATTAAAGACTGGGCTGTGGAAGACCGCCCGCGCGAAAAAATGCTCCGCAAAGGAATTTCTTCATTAAGCGACGCCGAACTGCTGGCTATCCTTATCGGGTCGGGCAACAGCAACGAATCGGCCGTACAGCTTTCTCAGCGTATCCTGCATTTTGCGGGCAATAACCTCAACAGCCTGGGCAAACTTACCGTTAAAGAACTGACAAACAGGTTTAAGGGCATTGGCCAAGCCAAAGGCGTAACCATTGCCGCCGCCTTGGAACTTGGTCGCCGCCGTAACGACAGCGAACGCCCCAACCGGGAGAAAATCCTTTGCAGTAACGACGTATACCGCCTGTTTAAACCCCTGGTGTGCGATTTGCCTCACGAAGAATTATGGATAGCCCTGATAAACCAGGGGGGAAAAGTAATTGAAAAAATGAAGATCAGTCAGGGGGGCGTAACCGAAACTTCGGCCGATATCCGCCTGATTATGAAAGCGGCTATCAACGCCCTTGCTTCGGGCATTGTTCTTTGCCACAACCATCCTTCGGGAAACCCGTCGCCCAGCCGTAACGACGACGCGCTGACCAGCCGCCTCCAAAGCGCCGCCCGGTTAATGGATATAAAACTCTTTGACCACGTCGTGATAGCCGATAATACCTGTTACAGCTACGCCGACGAAGGGAAATTATAACGGCCGGCGGAAAGGCAGAAAGGCAGAAAGCAGAAAGGCAGAAGGCAGAAAGCAGAAAGCAGAAAGCAGAAAGGCAGAAAGCAGAAAGGCAGAAAGCGGAAAGCGGAAAGACCGATAAGGTTCGGATTGCCGTCTTCCGGC
>JAIRYL010000148.1 GCA_031267775.1 Tannerellaceae bacterium | reverse complement strand
CTCTGCCGACGGCGCCGCCTTCTGCAGGCTGGCCGAAAATATCGCCGGGCAGATGGCGCGCCGAAACCAGCGCCTGCCGCCTACGGAACGGGTGCAGGTTACAAAGAAATAAGGAGGCGCCTATTCCAGCGGATACCGCCTCAAAAAGGCTACGGTACGATGGATTTCCGGATACATGACAATGTCGTCTTTCATAAAGGGAACTACCTGGCGATAAGCTTTAAGGAATTTCTCCAGCAGGGGCGACGATTTGTCGGGGCGGCGAAATTCAATGCCCTGCGCCCCGTTCATCAGTTCAATGGCTAATATATGGTCTAAATTATCCATTATCTTAAACAGCTTGGTTGCCGCATTCGCTCCCATGCTCACGTGGTCTTCCTGTCCGTTGCTCGACACGATTGAATCGCAACTGGCCGGATAGCAATACATTTTATTCTGGCTCACCATGCCGGCCGCCGCATATTGAGGTATCATAAACCCCGAATTTAAACCGGGATTGGCTACCAGAAACTCCGGCAAACCGCGCAATCCCATGATTAACTGAGCCACTCTCCGCTCCGAAATATTTCCCAGTTCAGCCAAAGCTATCCCCAGAAAGTCGAACGATATAGCCAGCGGCTGACCATGGAAATTACCGCCCGATATAATCCGGTCTTCATCCGGGAAGATAGTCGGATTATCGGTAACCGCATTTATTTCCGTCAGCAAAACATCCGTTACATACCGGATGGCGTCTTTTGTAGCTCCATGCACCTGGGGGATACAGCGGAATGAATAAGGGTCTTGTATATGGTTCTTCTTCCGGGCTATCAGTTCGCTTCCTTCGAGCAGCGTACGGAAGGCTTCGCCGGTTTCAATCTGTCCTTTATGCGGGCGTATCCGCTGGATACAGTCCATAAAAGGATCCAGCAATCCGTCGAACGCTTCAAGAGAAATGGCGGCTATCAGGTCTGCCCGTTTGGATATTTTAAAAGCGCGCATTAAAGCAAATACTCCGTTAGCGCTCATAAACTGCGTGCCATTCAGCAGCGCAAGGCCTTCTTTACTTTTCAGTTTGACCGGTTTCCAGGCATATTCGTCCAATACGCCGATAGCGTCTCTTTTTTTCCCCTTGTAATATACGTCTCCCACCCCGATAAGCGGAAGGAACAAGTTTGCCAGCGGAGCTAAATCGCCCGACGCGCCCAGCGAACCCCGGTCGTACACGATTGGCAATATATCGTTATTGAAAAAATCGAGGATGCGCTGCACGGTTATAACCTGCACCCCGCTATGCCCCAGTGAAAGAGCATGCGCTTTGAGCATCATCATCAAGCGGACGATTACCGGGCTTACTTCTTCGCCTATGCTGCAGGCATGGCTTTTTACAAGGTTTTCCTGCAGGATATTGAGTTCGTCGGGCGAGATTGTTTTATTACACAACGAGCCAAAACCGGTGGTTATACCATACAACGGACCGTCTTGCCGTTCTATTTTCTCATCCAGATAATCGCGGCATCGCTGAATGCGTGCAGCCACTTCGGCCGTAAGTTCCAGACGCATATTCTCGGTAAGTATCTTTTCGATACATTCAAACGTAAGCGGCTCCGAACCTATATAATATACATTGCTGCTCATAATATTGTCTTTACCCAATCAAGCAATTTGGTTTCAATGCGGAGCGCTTCCGCCTCCAGACGGTCTGCCTTTTTCTTCATTCGCTCTACAAAAGCCTCCTCTTTTATAGCCAGTAAATTAATACGGACATTCAATAACGCCCCCAGTATGCAGGTACGAGCCGACATCATGGCTACGCATACATCCGTCGCCGCATGTTGATTGCCTTTGTGCGCAACATAAATGATTGTTTCCATAACCGACGCCATTTCTTCGGCAACCATCATCGGAACGGAGGCCGCTTCTTTGGTAGCTTCCTGTATGGCGCGGCTTCTGTCCGCTTTTTCTTCCTCCGTATCTTTCGGCCGTTTAAAAGCTGCGAAAACGTTCTTATATGCTTCGCTGTCTTTGTCTGCATAAGAGATAAAGCGATCGCGAATAGACGCCGCTTCAACCACTATGGAACGCATCTGCCCGTCTACTTCTTCATATTTCTTCTTTCCGGCGGTCAGGCCGGCCACCATTTCGGTTAGCGCGGCAGCTATGGCTCCATTCAGCGCCGAAATACTTCCCCCTCCGGGAACCGGGTCGTTGCCGGCTGTTTTTGCAAGAAATTCTTTTACTGTTAAATCTGCTAACATGTTTATATTGGTTTATCGTTTAGTAAGAGCGATAGATTTTTCCCTTTTTTATGATTGTTTCCACTATATTCATTCCGGTATGATACGGGAGATATGTATACGAAGGATAACGGAGTACTATCATATCCGCCTCCTTTCCTGCATCGATGCTGCCTATGGTATCCGCCCGTCCTGCAGACGCCGCGCCGTTGATGGTTAGCGCCGTAACAGCCTCTTCGGGCGTTAGCTTCATATATATGCAGGCCAGCGCAATCAGCAGAGGTATAGAGCCTGAAAAACAACTGCCCGGATTTAAATCGGTAGCCAGCGCAACGGCGCATCCGGCGTCGATCATGTCGCGCCCCCGCGCATAATCCTCGCGAAGCGAAAAGGCCGTTAACGGAAGAAGCGTGGCTACGGTATTACTGCCGGCTAACAGGCCGATACCTTCAGTCGATACCTGTAGCAGATGATCGGCGCTTACGGCGTTCAGCTCCACGGCCAGCGCCGCTCCGCCCGACGCGGCCATTTCGTCGGCATGCAGTTTAGGCTTCATTCCAAGCGCTTGGGCAGCCCGTAACAGCCGCCTGCTTTGTTCGACGGAAAATACGCCTTTCTCGCAAAACACATCGCAAAAGCCGGCCAGCTTTTCTTTAGCCACAGCCGGCAATACCGTTTCGATTATATACCCTATATAATCGTCCGCCCGTCCTTTATATTCGGGCGGAATGGCATGAGCGCCCAGGAAAGTGGCAACAACGTCTACCGGATGCTTTTCGTTCAGCTCCTTCATCACGCGAAGCTGCGTCAGCTCCGTTTCCAAATCCAGTCCATATCCGCTTTTACCTTCTACGGTGGTAACGCCCATCTTCATCATGTCTGTCAGGCGGGCATATCCGCTTTTGTACAAATCAGAGTAAGCGCTTTCGCGGGTTGCCTGCATCGTATTTACAATTCCGCCGCCCCGCTCCATAATCGACATATAACTGTCGCCCCGCAGACGCCAGGCGAACTCTTCTTCTCTGTATCCGCCGAAAACAAAATGCGTATGACTGTCTACAAAACCGGGAAGCAGCGCTTTGCCTCTGGCGTCCAGTACCGTATATTCTTCTTCATTCAAGCAAGATAAGACGTCTTGGGTTGCGCCGACGCGTATGATTCGTCCGTCCGATACGGCTACCGCCCCGTCTTCAATAATTCCCATATCCGACATGGCTTTCCCTTTTTTGGCTGCAAACCCGGAACAGGTCGCTATCTGGGATGCGTTCCGTATAAGTAATTTACCGGCCTCCATCCTATTCCATTATGCGGGCTTCCAATACCTGGCTTATCGAAAAATTCTCCAGTCCCAAATAATAAGAAGCCGTATCCACTAAAGCTTCCATCGGCGCCAGGCCTATAATCTCGCTGCCTGCGACAGGCACGCCGTAGCGCCGCGCCTCTATCCGCACCAGTTCAAAAGCCCTGTATAGAGCGGTACGGGTATAATCGGTCATATTCATGGAGACTTGTACTATCCCGCGCTCCGTCAGCTCCACGCCCATCGCTTTACAAAAACGGAGGCCTCCCCCTACAAAGCGCACTTTTTTGGCAATACTGTCGGCAATGGATAAATCGTTCGTACCCAAGTTTACGTTATACGCGATTAACGGCATACGCGCTCCGATGGCGACTACTCCGGCCGTAGGATGAGGTTCGGCCGGCCCAAAATCGGGAAACCACGCTTCGCTTTTCAGTTTTTCGGCCATACCCTCAAACTCGCCTTTCCTGATATTTGCAAGGTTTTCACGTTTGGGAGACGAGGCCGATTTTTCATACAGGAATACCGGCAATTTGTACCGTTTAGCCGCTTCGCCGGCAACTTCTTTTGAGAGCGCTACGGCGTCTGCCATCGAACAACCTCTTACGGGGATAAAAGGTACGACGTCTGCCGCGCCCATTCTGGGATGCTGTCCGGAATGTTTGGTAAGGTCTATCAGCTCGACGGCTTTCCCGATGGCTTCCAATACGGCTTCTTTTAAAGCGCCCGGCTCTCCGATAGCCGTTATTACCATCCGGTTATGATCCGGATCGTTGCTGTAATCCAGCAGTTTCACGCCTGCTTTGGCCCGAAAGGAATCCGCTATTTTTTCTATTTTCCGCAAATCGCGCCCCTCGCTGAAATTAGGGACGCACTCCATGATTTTACTTTGATTATTCATTATTTCTTGTTCGTTAAACCGTTCATTACTGCGTTTCGCGCTAAGTCTTCTTTTGGAATATAAGGGAGGGTTATCTGATACTTGTCTTCGTATTTCTTATTAAAGTCGGCAACCGTACGAATCGCGTTTTCATTACGCGCCCAGGAACGACGGGCTACGCCGCCCATAACGTCCCACAAGATGGCCGAACGAAGAATCCCGTCTACCCGCTCGCTGCCGTCGAGCAGCATGCCGAAACCGCCGTTGACGGCTTTGCCCACGCCCACGCCGCCGCCATTATGCAGCGCCACCAGGCTCATGCCTCTTGCCGCATTACCGGCAAAACATTGTACGGCCATATCAGCCATCACATTACTGCCGTCGTATATATTGGCTGTTTCCCTGAAAGGAGAATCTGTGCCGCTTACGTCGTGGTGATCGCGTCCCAGCATAATAGGGCCAACGTCTCCCTCGCGTACCATTTTATTAAACCGAAGCGCTATATTCATACGTCCTTCGGCGTCTTGATAAAGTATTCGGGCCTGAGCGCCTACTACCAGTTGATTTTTCTCGGCGTCGCGTATCCAGTTATAATTATCCCTGTCCTGCGTGCGACGATTCGGGTCGATACATTCCATCGCGGCATGATCGGTCTTTATCAAATCTTCGCGCTTACCGCTAAGGCATACCCAGCGGAACGGGCCATATCCGTAATCGAATAATTCAGGCCCCATGATATCTTCTACATACGACGGCCAGATAAAACCGTCCTTTTCATCTGTTCCGTTCCGGGATATCTCTTTAACGCCGGCGTCGTATACAGCCTTCATAAAACAATTGCCGTAATCGAAGAAATAAGCCCCCTGCGCTGCCAACTGCCTGATCGCCTCGAAATGACGTTTCAACGTCTGGTCTACTAACCTGCGAAACCTGTCTCTGTCGTGCGCCAGCAACCGGGTACGTTCTTCAAACGATATGCCGGCAGGACAATAACCGCCTTCATATACGGCATGGCAGGAGGTTTGATCGCTTAGTAATTCTATAGGGATAGCGTTGGCTGCGGCATATTCCAGTAAGTCTACGATATTGCCATGATAGGCGATGGACAGGGGTTTCTTTTTCTTTTTCGCTTCGCCGGCCAGCTTACAGGCCGTGGGTATATCGTCTGTTACATGTTCTACCCAGCCCTGGTTTAACCGGGTTTCGATGCGCGACATATCTACCTCGGCAACCATACAGGCTGCGCCGGCAATGACCGCCGCCTTGGGTTGAGCCCCGCTCATACCGCCCAAACCGGACGAAACAAACAAATATCCCCTCAAGTCTTTATCCGGAGGGATCGATAATTTGATTCGCCCGGCATTCAATAATGTATTAAACGTTCCGTGAACAATGCCTTGCGGGCCGATATACATCCAACCTCCGGCCGTCATCTGTCCGTAATTGGCAACGCCCATTTGAGCGGCTATATGCCAATCTTTCTGATTGTCGAACAGCCCAACCATCATCGAATGGGTAATGATCGCTCTGGGAGCTTCGGGTTTCGACTGAAACAAGCCTAACGGATGACCCGATTCTATAACCAGCGTCTGTTCTTGCGTGAGGATTTCCAGGTATTGCTTAATCAATCGGTATTGCATCCAGTTCTGGCAGACTTGGCCGGTTTCGCCATACGTTACCAGCTCATAGGGATAAAGGGCGATATCGAAACAGAGATTGTTATCTATCATCGCTTGAAAAGCTTTTCCTTCCAGACAATTCCCTTTGTATGCATGTATCGGTTTCGCCTTTAAGTCGCCTTCCGGACGATAACGGTATCCGTAGATACGCCCATACGTAACCAATTCTTCCATAAATTCGGGCGCTAACGCTTCGTGTAATTCCTCCGGGATATAACGCAGCGCATTTTTCAGGGCTACAACCGTTTGTTCGGGCGTTAACGAATACCCCCGGTCGGGAGCCCGACGTATACCGGATGCAAAAGAAGGATAATCCGGTAATTGATTACTGAGACCTGTCTTCATATCTTGAATGTATTCATGCCATTTACAAACTGTAAGCAACTTTCGTCGTAAAACGAATGCAATGTAGATATTTCCACCAAAACGGTCAATCATTCAGGTATGTTTATTAGCATATCGATAAAATCGAAAAGCCGCCCAACAAAGTTGGACAGCTTTTCCACATACAAGCTATTTCTTTGTCTTAGGAGGCGTCGCCAGTAAAACCTTGTGTTTAGCAAATTTCCATGTAAAATAAATAAAATACAGCCTCGCAGACCGCAGGTCTGCATATCAATAACCCCCAATGAAGCGTAGCGATTGGGGGTTATTTACATGCAGACCTGCGGTCTGCGAAGAAACACAAGATTTGGCAGGTGATCCATTAGGAGGCGTATGGAAATAAATCATACAAATTTATTGGAACTGTTTTTTGCAAGCCAAAGCCTGAAAATACGCGCATACCGGGGTATGTACGTATTTTCAGGCTGAAGGAGGACGGAAAACAGGCCGATAAATGGATGATTTCTTTCCAGAAGCCTCCTTATTTTGTTCCAGCCGCCGCTATGCTTTTTTTCTTAGCCTGTTTTCCCTTTTGTATTTCATAGGCAATCGGAGTCGCTATAAACAGGGTAGAGTATGTCCCTATCACAACGCCCAGCAAGATAGCGAACGTAAAGCTACGGATGGTACTGCCGCCCAGTATGAAAATACAAAGCACCACCACTAACGTAGAAAACGTCGTGTTAAACGTACGCGACAACGTAGAGTTCAAGGCGTCGTTAATTACCTGATAACGGTCGCGTTTGGGATAAAGACTTATCGTTTCGCGGATACGGTCGAATACCACCACCGTATCGTTAATAGAATAACCGATAACCGTCAGGATAGCCGCAATAAATGTTTGGTCTACTTCCATCGAGAACGGCAATATCTTCCAAAGCATCGAGTAGAAGGCTATGATACATAACGTAGTAACCGCTACCGAAACAAATGTACCTATAGAGAAGGCAATGTCTCTGAATCGAACCAAAATATAAAGAGCCATACAAATCATGGCAAATATCACCGCCAGCACAGCCGCATTCTTTATATCGTCGGCCATACTCGGCCCTACCTTTTGCGAACTCTGAATATAATCTCCCGTAAACTGCTCCAGCGTCGTGCCTTGAGGCAGTAACGGTTTTAAGCCGTCGTACAGTTTAGATTCTATTTCCTGGTCTACGGCAGGCGCATTATCCGCAATCTTATAGTTGGTAGAAATACGTACCTGATCTTGCGTGCCAATCGTAATAACGCTTACGGATCCTTCCAACTGTTCATCCAGCATATTCCGTACTTCTCCCGTATTTACATCCTGATTAAAACGTACGATATAATTACGTCCGCCCGTAAAGTCGATACCGTTATTCAATCCGACGGTAACCATCGATATTCCACCCAATATTATAATTATCAGCGGAATAAGATAGCCCATTTTACGAATGCCCAGGAAGTTTATCTTCGGATCGGTCAAAAAGTCTTTACTTAACGAAGTAACAAATGTCAGGTTCTTGATTTTATCTTTGGCCAGGAGCGCTTCGTAAACGATACGGGTTAAGAATACGGCCGTAAGAAACGAGGCAAACAAACCGATAATTAACGTGGTAGCAAACCCGCGAATGGGGCCGGTGCCAAAATAGAACAGCACGATACCTGTAACAATCGTCGTCAGGTTCGCATCAAAGATTGCGCTGAACGCATTGCTGTATCCATCGGATATTGCCTTGGATAATCCCTTTCCTGCACGAAGTTCTTCTTTTGTACGTTCGTAGATCAACACATTCGCGTCTACCGCCATACCCAGCGTCAATACCATACCGGCAATACCCGGCAACGTAAGCACGGCCTGGAAAGAGGCCAGCACGCCCATCGTGAAGAAGATATTTAAAATCAACGCGCCGTTCGCTATCATCCCCGGAATAATTCCGTACATCGCGCACATATACGCCATCAGCAGTATCAACGCCAGTATAAACGAAACCACGCCGGCATTAATAGCTTCCTGCCCTAACGAAGGGCCTACTACGTCTTCCTGCACAATATTAATAGAAGCGGCCATCTTACCCGATTTCAACACATTAGCCAAGTCCTTCGCTTCCTCCGGAGTAAAATGTCCCGTAATATTGGAACGTCCGCCCGTAATTTCATTTTGAACGGTAGGCGCCGAATACACCAAATCGTCCAGTATAATAGCAATACTTTTATTTATATTCTCTTTTGTCAGACGCGCCCACGCTTTCGCGCCTTCGGCGTTCATCGTCATCGAAACTTCCTGTTCGTTGCGTCCGGGCGTTTGAGCAAAGTCGGCTACGGCGTCGGTCACTACGTCTCCTCCCAAAGAAGGCGTTCCGTCGCGGTTTGTTATTTTAATGGCATACAGATAAAAAAACTGTTCCTTTTCATCCATCGCCTTAACGCCCCATTTCAAAGACAAATAACGCGGCAATACTTCTTTAACCTGACGCATAGACAGATATTCGTCTATCTTATCCCTGTCTTTTGAATGAGCAAACCCTACGATCGGCCCCCGCGATAACTGTCCGTTATACGTATTGAGCTGCAATATGGCAAACAGCGGATGCTGCTTGGCGTATTCTTCCATTGTCTGCGCCGTCTGCGCCTGCGGGTCGGCGGCAATTTGAGACAGTAAAGAATCCACCTCGTTGGCGCTGTCGGCCGGCTGAAGCGAATCCAACGGCTGATCCGCCGATTCTGTCGATTCGGGTTGTTCGTCCCTGTTAGACGAGCTTTCGGCAAGAATCGTAGCCAATACGTTATCAGCCTGTATTAACTGTTGATATATTTCAGACAATTCAAACGTTTCCCAAAATTCAAGGTTTGCGCTTCCCTGAAGCAATTTACGCACCCGTTCGGGTTCTTTCACGCCCGGCAACTCGATAAGGATACGTCCGGCCGTTTCCAGGCGTTGAATATTGGGAGAAACCACGCCAAAACGGTCGATGCGCGTACGTAACACGTTAAACGAGTTATCAATCGCGCTTGTCAATTCATTTTTCAGTACGGAAATTACCTGAGCGTCCGTACTTTGAGAAGTAATTTTGTCTTTTAATTCAAATGTGCCGAACAAAGGCGAAAGACGGGCTCCATCATCCAGTTTCCGGTATTCTTCGGCAAACAAATCAATGTAATCCCGGTTGCTGGTAGCCTGGCGGGTATAGGCCAAATCCAATGCCTTGTTAAAATTCTCGTCCTGATTGTTGTTGGATAATGAACGAATCACATCGGGTACGTTCAATTCAAGAACCACGTTCATACCGCCTTTCAGGTCGAGACCCAGGGTCACTTCCATTTCGCGGCATTGTTTCAGGGTATAACCCAGCCATATTTTCTGAGTACTCAGCGAGTCTACATATAAACCCTCCTTCACAGGGTCTCCGTCCGCATACTCCACGGCTTTCTGGTTGTAGTAGTTTGTCACAAATGAAAACGACAAATAGAACAAACAAACAAGCGTAAGCAGCGCCGCAAAGACCTTTACAAATCCTTTGTTTTGCATTTGAATCTTATTTTTATATTATTATCTTATATTAATATATGTTTTTTCACAGGGTGCAAATATAGAGTTTTTTTTTTTGCCAATGGAGAAATGTATGAATAAACTGTCTAAATTTCACATTTTAATTCGTTTAGATAAAGAAGCCCCCAAATCGTTCTATCGCCCCCACCAAACTTCTTTAAAGGCATACCGGCGCACCTCTCCGCTTTCGAGTTGAAGGAGCAAACGCCCGGTGTTTTCTATATCCCGGATGCGGGCAAAGAAAGAACCTTTCGGATCGGAAAAAGGATGATATCCTTCTTTCCGGTAAAGCGCATACATATATATATCCTTTATTTGGATATATTCTTCCTGTAAAACCAACAGATAGTAAGCGTAAAATATCCGGCGGAATCTATCCAGAACATCTTGTTTATCATATATCTTGCCTGTAATTAGCGCCAGCGAAACAGGATTGGGGGCGTTTCCTTTAAACAACGTCTGGTTGAGGTTTATCCCTATGCCTACGATGGAACGATAAATAGCCGTACCGGTTAACTCGTTTTCAATCAGTATGCCGCAAATTTTTTTATCTTGCCAGTAAATATCATTCGGCCATTTAACAGACATATCGTTTGCATAAGCATCCAACGTTTCTTTTACGGCAAGAGAAGCGATCTGCGATATAACAAACTGCCGGTTTGCCGGGATGCGTTCCGGATATAAAACAAGGCTAAACAACAGGTTCATTCCCGGAGCCGACTCCCAGCTATTCCCCGTTTGCCCGCGCCCGCCGGTTTGATATCCGGCTACAACGACGCTACCTTCCGGTAAAGGTTCTTTTGCAAGATATGCGCGAAGATAGCTGTTTGTCGAAACGGTTTCGTCCAAATAAATGAGTTGGGGAGAGGCGTCCTGGCTATTCATCTGTATATTTTTCTCTTATTTTTTTGGGCAGTTTGGAGATAACTTCTTTATAGGAATGGCGAATCCAGTACTTTATTTCGCCGGCAGGCATGTCCCGGTTGAAGTAAATCGTATTCCAATATTTTTTATTGAAGTGATAAGCGCCTTCCACAGCGTCGTAGCGTTCGCGTAAATCTTCTACATAATCCGTATGGCATTTGAGCGAAAGGCAGGGTTCGTCGGCGTCCAACGGTAATAATGCATACATCCTGTTTTCTACCTTAAACACTAAGGATACGTCGTCGAAGGGAAAACATTCGGTCGTGTTTTTCAGCGAAAGACAATATTCTCTTGCAACTTCCATATTCATGGCAACGTATTTTTTTATGCGATGAATCGTACAAACGTATGATTTCATCTGTAAATGGATTCAAAGTTAGCGTTATTTTTATTCTGATTGTAAAAGAGGAACGTTTAAAAAAGCTTTTGATATGTTAAGGGGTACGAAGTGTTTCCGATATGTGAGATTGGGGGGTTTGGAGCGGTTTTTGAGTTAAATATATGTAATAATGCGTAAGGATTCTTTATGGTTAAAAAAGTTACTTTTGACAGATTATTTGGTTTTTGTTTGAAACGGTATCAGATTGTTATTGTTTGCCGGTCGGCGCCGGGGCTGTTCGGGTATGGTTTTCGACTGGTTTTTGGGGCATACGCATTGACGTCGTTTTGTAAGCGTTTTGTCTATGACTTGCTTGCAGGTTGCATGATCCTTTGTAGATCCTTTGTGGATCCTTTGTAGATCCTTCGACTTTGAAAAATTTGTACCTTAGCGGTAACTTACTTATCTGTAGGTGGCGGAGGGGCTTTTTAACAGTTTGACCGGCAGACTTTGTGAAAGAATTGAAATGCTCTGCGCAGGTAGCCTTCTGCTAACTTTCTTATCTTCTCTATCTTCTCACCTATCTTCTTTATCTTCTATTGTAATCCCCCAATCGCTTCGCTTCATTGGGGGTTATTGATATTCAGACCTGACATATCTTCCCAACAGGAAATGGATTTTTAACTCAAATTTGGGTAAGGCAAATGAATAATTGTTAGAAAAGCGAAACTCTATTCAAACCCGGATTGTCCTTGACTGACTGAATAAACGTTCATTTATTATCAACAAAAATATAACATGAAAATGGATTTGCCAAAAAAACAATTTGTTTTTTTTTATCAAAACAACTGCTTAGTCTTTACCGTATTACCGTTAACGGATAATCCTCTCGCCAACAGGAAGCAGACCGTCGAGTTCTGTTAATAATATATGAACGTATTTTCTATATATATTTCAAAAATGGACTAACCTCTTAAAAGTAATATGATTATGAGCAGAAAAACTTGTTTTCCAGCGCTAAATAACGGCTATTTCGGGCAGGCCTCAGTCTTTAAGCGAGTATTATGGACGCCATTGACATGGCGTCAGTTTGGCTAACCTGTATTTTTTAAATCCGTATATGTTCTAAATTGAGAAAAGGTACATTATCAACTGAAAGATAAGAATTTAGTAAAATTAAACCTATGGAATCAAAAGTATCCAAAAAAACCATTGAATCCTGCCGGAAAGGCAGAGCGCTCCCGTTAAGGAGCAGGTTGTGCAGGAGTCTGTTCTTACTCCTGATGTGTATTCTGTCGGCGTTGCCTCTCGCGGCGCAGACGACGGTAAGCGTAACGATGAGCGAGACCGTTAATTTACAACAGGCGTTAAGCGCCGCCGGCGTTTCCGACGTCGCTACGGTTACCCATCTGACTATTACGGGCGGGCCGCTAAAAGCAACGGACTTCGATTATATCCGAAGCAATATGATAATCCAGGCGCTTGATATGAGTGCGGCTGACGTTCAGGGAAATAGAATTCCGAGTATGGCTTTCTATCAGGATACGGGCTTGATCGCCGTTACATTGCCTGAAACGATCACGGCTATTGGGAGTTATGCTTTTTTCGGTTGCAGCAGTTTGACACAGATTAATATCCCTGACGGCGTTACAACTATTGAAGAAGGGGCTTTTGAAGGTTGCACCAGCCTTACTACCATAACAATTCCTGCCTCGGTAACGGATATGAATCTTAATGTTTTTATCCGTTGCTATAATTTGACGTCCTTCAATGTGGACGACGGAAATGCAAAATATTATTCCGTCGACGGCGTGCTTTATGACAAAATCAGAAACGAACTGTATGCGTATCCCGGCGGTAGACGGGGGGCATTTGCCATACCTGATGGTGTAGAAACAATCGGTAGCTATGCTTTTTATACTTGCGGCAATTTATCCAGCATCACTATTCCTAACTCGGTAACATATATTGCAGACAATGCTTTTGAGAAGTGCTTCAGCTTAACCTCCCTCACGATTCCAGCTTCGGTAACAACTATTGTAACCGGCGCTTTTAGTGATTGTTCAAATTTGACTTCCATCGATGTGGACGCCGGAAATACAAAGTATTGGTCCAATGACGGAGCGCTTTACGAACATGGTACCTACAACGTAACCGAAACCAGCCTGCATACGTATCCCGGCGGTAAAAGCGGGGTATTTACCATACCTGATGATGTAACGGAAATCCATGGAAACGCCTTTTCTTACAACTTAACCTCCCTCACGATTCCCGCCTCGGTAACAAGAATAGGGAACTATGCCTTTGAAGCTTGCAGCAGGCTAACGGATATAACCGTCGACTGGTATGTTCCCCTGCCAATAAATGGTTATGTTTTCCGAGGAGTAAACACTGCCGAAATAAGCTTGTATGTACCTGCCG
>JAIRYL010000114.1 GCA_031267775.1 Tannerellaceae bacterium | reverse complement strand
TTTGATGAATTTGAGAATTTGCTTTTTAACGGACACGCTTTAGGCCATAATATACTGGGGGACGAAGAATCGCTTGCCCGGTTTACCTCCCAATCCGGTCAATCTTTTGTCAAACGGTATTATGCGCCTTCCAACATGGCGTTTTTTTCGATGGGACGAACGAACGTATCCAAAATAATTCGTCTGGCAGATAAATGGGCCGGAGCGGTCAGCCGGCCGGTTTCCGTAAACAGACGCCAGGCGCCGCATCTTATGCCTCCTCAAAATAAACGTATTAAAAAAGATACGCATCAGGCGCATGTATTGATAGGAGGCCGGTCGTACAGCATGTACGACGGTAAACGGATTCCGTTGTTTTTGTTGAATAATTTACTTGGCGGGCCGGGTATGAATAGCAGGCTAAACGTGGTCTTGCGCGAAAAATACGGATTAGTCTACAACGTAGAATCAAATACCACTGCGTATGTAGATACAGGCTTTACAGCTATTTATTTTGGAACCGATCCTAAAAACACGGAGAAAGTGATCCGGCTGATTCATAAAGAACTTAAAAAAATAAGAGAAGAAGGCCTTTCTTCTGCGCAACTGGCGGCGGCCAAGAAACAACTTTCCGGGCAATTGGGAATATCGAGCGATCACAAAGAAAGCCTTTTCCTTGGAGCAGGAAAAAGCTTCCTTCATTATAATCAGTATGATACATTACCCGAAGTTTTCAGAAAGATAGAAAAAGTTTCGGCGATGGATATCCTCGAAGTCGCTAATGAAGTCTTCTCCCCTGATACGTTGTCTTCCTTAATTTACGAATGAGCGTTAAACGTATACTGTGCCGTCATGCTTTACTTTCTTGTTTTTGCGTATTACATGATTAATTTGGTCTGTAATGGCGCCATATTCCGTGTCTCCGTTATAGATAAGCATGGCATTAATAAATTCCACCGTTTTTTTGTATGTTTTTTCCGCCTCTTTTCTGGTTCGTACTGTTTCGTGCGTAAGGCATTTTCCGGTCAGTTCAATTTTGTATGCTTCCGAATACTGCTTGTAAGCCCGGTTTGAACATTTGAGCAGCGACACATAGTCCGACAGTTTTGTATCGTCAATCAACACGTTATTCAATTGATTTTCCAGTTCGGCCAGGAAAGTATTGAACAGGCTGACTTTTTCCTCGTCTGTCTTTTGGGATAGATTATCGTAGGGAGATAAAATACTCTTCAGTTTCTGTCCAAGCGCAGGGTTTTCGGCCAACAGCATATCCGCTTCTCTGCAAATAGCCTCAAAAGCTCTGTCGCGATCCTTGTTTTCAACCGAAACTTTTTCGGCTAAATGATTATTTGGCACAGATTTTAGCGCGGCGTCAAATGCCGTAATTGCATTTGAAAAATGACTGAGTTTGGGCTGGAGTTTAGAATCGCTGATCTTTTTCATCAGGCGATAAACCTTCTGGAAAAACAGAAATACTTGCTGTTGAGGCATTCCGGGCAGATAAAAATCTTCAATTCGTTTCATATATATATAAGATTTTTCATAGACAATTTAGAGCAATAAAGTATTTCAGACTGTTCCAGCGCTAACCGTTTATATAAATAAAGCAGTAAGTTATTGAAACAGGTTTTTCGCAAAAATAGTAATAATGTCGGAGAAATATATAAAGATTCTGTTAATTTGATACTTTTTAAGGTTGACCGAACAAATTTGCTTCACCCTGTAACCAGTTAGGTATATTGTTCGTCTAATAATGGCAGGAAAAGCTATTCTGCCCAATATAACAGAACGTATGAAACAGTATTTGATTATTTTTATACTGCTTGGCGGTATACTGCAAGGCGTTTTTGCCCAGCATGTGCGGATCGGAGGTATTGTAAAAGATGCAAAAAAACAGGAACCGGCAGAATTTGCCCATATCGTTTTGCAGCGCTCGGATTCCGTATTTCTTACAGGCGTTACCTCCGACGCCGAAGGCCGTTTTACGATAAATAACGTTATGCCGGGCAATTACCTGCTGGCCATTTCCGGTTTAGGATATAAAAAGCAATATCTCCCGCTAAAGAATATAGATAAAGATATAACATTGGCCGATATTTTACTGGAAGATGAAGCCATATCACTGGATAATGTAACGGTAAGCGCCTCCAATATAAATAGCCGGATAGATAAAAAAATCATTTATCCTTCCCAACGGCAAGTAAGCGCCTCCACAAACGGAATAGATATCTTACAGCAACTCATGCTTCCCAAACTGCGGGTTAACCCCCTTTTCAACGAAGTATCATTGCCTGGCGGCGGAGAATTGCAATACCGTATCAACGGCGTGAAGGTAGAAATACAGGATATTATGGCTTTACAGCCGGCAGATATTATACAGATAGAGTTCCATGATAATCCGGGTTTGCGCTATGGCAATGCCCAAGTAGTTCTCGATTACATCGTACGCCGTCCGGAAACAGGGGGGAGCGTTGGCCTTAACGTTCACGACAGCCCCGTTATTGCCTGGGGAAATAACGGCATGAATGCAAAAGTGAATCATAAAAAATCCGAATTTAGCGTTAACTATAGCGTCAGCCACCGTAATTTTTACAGCATGTGGCGGGATAACGAAGAAAAATTCGCCTTTGCCGACGGCTCGTCGTTGGCGCGTAAGGAAGCCGGCCAACCGGGACATGCCGAAATGTATTGGCAATGGCTGAATAGCGCATACAGCTATCAGGACGAGCAGAAGATGTTTAGCGCTACGGTACGGTATTATGAGAAAAATAATCCGCACTGGGATTATAAAGGCTCGTTGTACAACAGGGATAATCCGGCAGACGGCGTCTATATGATCGACCGCGCGTCGGAGCAAACCCGCCGCCCGGCGCTTGATTTATACTATCAACATAACCTGAAAAACGACCAGACCCTCGTGTTAAATGCCGTGGGCACGTATAATTATACAGACAATACGCGACTGTACCGGGAGAGCCGCCAGGAGATGGTTTTAACCGATATAAATAATGCAGTTACAGGAAAGAAATATTCATTCATAGGAGAAGGCATTTACGAAAAGAAATTCGGCGCAAACCTCCTTAGCGCAGGGCTTCGCCATACGCAGGCATTCTCGGATAACAGATATCAGAACGGAACAGCTTATACAACTGAAATGAATCAGGCCGAAACCTTCCTGTATTCCGAATGTAAAGGAAAGATTGAAAAGCTTGACTATACGCTGGGCGTTGGAGCGACCCGTTCGTATCTGAAACAGGCGGCAGACGGAAAAGGGTATCAATATTATACGTTTAATCCGCGCTTCGTCTTGCAATATACGTTGCCGGGACGCTCGTTTATTCGTTTAAAGGCAGACGTCGGCAATGCTTCTCCTTCCCTGTCAAACCTGAGCGATGTGGAACAATCCATTGATTCGTTACAGATTCAACGCGGAAATCCGGATCTAAAACCCTGTTTGCGCTATCGTACCGAATGGACGTATGAAATACAAAAAGGACTTTTTTATGGTAATTTGTGGAGTATCTATGAATATCATCCAAAAGCAATTATGGATGAAAAACGGCTTGTAAACAATAAAATCGTTCAAACATGGGATAACCAGAAAGACTGGCGGCGAATGGCCGGCCGTTTGACGCTACGGATAGGGCCGGTGAAAGATATTTTGCAAGTAGCCGTAACAGGAGGGGTCAATCATTATATCAGTAATGGAAACACGTATCATCATACCTGTACAAACTGGTTTATGGAGGGCGATCTGTCGGCAACTTACAAGAATTTTATACTTGGATTCGGCTTGATGACGAATTGGAATTGGTTTTATGGCGAAACAATGGACGGAGGCGAAAACCTGCATTATGCAATGATTGGCTATAAGTATAAAAACGTATCGGCCGCGCTTGGTATGATCAATCCGTTTGTCGATAATTATAAGGAAGAAACCGAGAACTGGTCGGAATATGCTTCGTACCACAGAAGTAACTATATAAAAGAAAGTTCGCAAATGCTTTACGTCCGTTTGACATGGAATTTCTCCTTTGGACGTACCTTTAGCGCAGAACAAAAAAAGCTGAATAATACGGATGATGATTCGGGAGTTATGAGTACAGGGAAATAAGGCTTCGTCTTGCCCAGACGCATCCTTAGTTGCCAAACGAGAGGTAAGCTTTCAACCGGTTTACGTCTGTGGCGGAGAATTCGTCTAATAATTGCAAATTTTCCCATCCGGAGAGCCTCCCTTTTTGTTGGCGTAACCGGCAAATCAGCGTTGTTTGTTTGGCGTCCAGATAAGGATGTTTAAACAATCGATCATACGGTAAATGATTCGCGGATAATTTTGCAATAAATATCGTATCGGCATGAAACCAGCGCTGGAGAGCCTGATAACGTTCGTCGTCTATGCCATACACTTCCCGTAATTGTGAAACGGAATAAAATCCGCCCAGCAAGTCGCGATATTTTACAATCCGCCGGGCAAAGGCGCTCCCGATACCCGGCACTTTTTTTAATATAGCAGTGTCTGCCGTGTTTAGTTCCACCAGGGTACCCTCCGGATATTTTTCGCTCGTTGCATATGGGCTTGCGCCTTTTTTCGTTTGCTTCGTATTATTAGTAACGGAAGGCGGCGTAGAAATACGCTTGCCGGCTTCCTTCTTACTTGTCGTGCGGGGAGCGGAATCGGCCGCCGCCTGAACAGGAGCATTCAAAGGATTAACAATATATTGATTTTCAACGATAGAATCGGCTTCTTTCTTATCGCAGATAATCAAAATAAGTAAAGCGGCCGCAATCAGAACAAGAAGTAAAGTCAATGCCTGCCTTTCTCCTGTAGAGAAATATAATAAATCACGCCAGTTCATGGTTATTCTATCACAATTCCATCTTTAAGGTGGATAATACGGTCGGTGTATTTGGCTAATTGTTCATCGTGCGTGACGATGATAAACGTTTGCTTCATTTTGTCGCGAAGTTCAAAAAATAAAGCGTGAAGTTCTTCTTTGTTTTTTGTATCCAAACTTCCGGAAGGTTCGTCGGCTAAAATGACGGCAGGGTTGTTAATCAAAGCGCGCGCTACCGCCACGCGTTGCTTTTCGCCGCCCGACAGTTCCGAAGGTTTGTGATTTATCCTGTCGGACAACCCCAGGAAATCCAGTATATCTTTTGCTTTTTTTTCTGCTGTTTGCAATTTTTCCTTTCCTATCAATGCCGGGATCATTACATTTTCCAATGCGGTAAATTCAGGGAGCAGTTGATGAAATTGAAAAACAAATCCGATATTATGGTTGCGGAAAGCGGCAAGTTCCTTGTCTTTCAAGTTTCCAACTTTTGTTCCGTTTATTTCCAGTTCGCCGCTATCCGGGGCGTCTAACGCGCCGATAATTTGCAATAAGGTAGTTTTTCCGGCGCCGCTTGGCCCTGCAATAGCTACTATTTCGCCTTTATTAACGGCAAGGCTTATTCCTTTTAAAACCTGTAAAGGACCAAAGCTTTTCGTAATTCCGTTTGTTTTTATCATTCCATTTAAAGATTACGTATAACATACGACGCCAAAAAACAGCCAAATATGGCAGGCATATACGATACCGTTCCGGCTGTTGATCGTTTACATACTTCTCCTTCCGTTTCAATTATTGCGTCAGGATTGGCTGTCTCCGTAGAGAATACGACCGGTATTCCTTTACTTATCCCTTTATTTTTCAACCGCTTCCGTACCGCTTTCGCCAAACCGCAATGCGTCGTCTTTGAAATATCTGCCATCTTAACCATCGAAGGATCTATTTTAGCGCCGGCCCCCATAGACGAAACGACCGGTATTTGGCGCCGGACGGCATGATAAAGCAAAAATACTTTTGGGCTAAGGGTATCTATGGCGTCGATAATAAAGTCAAAGCGAGCAGAAGACAGGATATCTTCCGTTTGTTCGTCTCGTAAAAAGGCGCTGATTATGGTTAAATTCAAGGCCGGGTTGACGTCCAGCAACCGTTTGCCCATAACATCCGCTTTGGGTTGTCCTAAAGTAGAATGTAGCGCGGGTAATTGGCGGTTTATATTACTGTCGGTAACAACATCGGCGTCTACAATCGTTATGTTTCCAACGCCGGCCCGGCATATTTGTTCGGCGGCATAGGCGCCGACTCCCCCTAATCCAACCACAAGTACATGAGACCGGAAAAGATGTTCCGTCTTTTCATTCCCCAGTAATAATTGCGTACGAGAATTCCATCGATAGTTCATGCCTGTAATTTTTGCTTGCAAAAATAACAAAAAGAATGAGGAGTCGTATAATTTATTTCCATGCAACTCCTTAGTTGTAAACGGCCTTATACCAATCCAATTGTCTGTACCGGGCATTTAATTCGGTAAGTTCTTTTTGTGGAGGATAAACGGATAAACCGGAGTATGTCTGGACGGGAATGTCTTCTCCCGCTCCCTGACAATAGATTCTTTCCGTACAGCGTTTTTCTGTAACAACTTTATCCAGCGCCGCCTGAAAACGGGCGTATTGCTCGTCCGTAGCCAATCGTTTGATCACATCTCCCAAATCATACAGTTTGGTTGGCGAACCGGATAAATAGGTTAGTACCTGAAGATCGGCAAACGGTAAGCTATATGTTGCCTCTTCTCCTCCTGCCGTGGCGACAATCGCGCGGATTACGCTTGCTAATTCCTCCAATGAATCGGTTTTCACTACGGATATATCGCCGAAAGGCTCGCTATAGTTTGAATAAAAATCGTGAAATTCATCAGCCACCTGATTCATACCGATAGAACGTTGGAACAGAACAGGCAATACTTTTTTATAAGGGAATCCGGGCGCCCAAATCTCAGATGGAGATGAAATAATATAGTTGGCCTTATTCCTTAATTCATAAACGCATTCGACAGAACCCATGCTGCAAGCGTCAAAAAGTAAAAAGTCAAAGAAATGGTTTGGTAATGCGCTCGCCAGTTCATTTATTTCCATAAATTTTTTATCTTCTTCTCCAAACGAGCGTAGCATGTTTCTGAAGTCGGCCGGCAACCATGCCGAGCCATGACTGGACAATATCATACCATAACTGTCGGCAGGATAAAGAGCGACAACTTCATTCAGGGCGTCCCTCATTACTTGCGGCGAAAGGGCGCTTTTATTCTTGTAATCGCAGATATGATGACGGGTAACAACTCCGTTTGCACCTTCTTTTATTTCAAATAATTCAGCTTCTTCTTTGTTTTTAGAATAGAAA
This sequence comes from Tannerellaceae bacterium, assembly GCA_031267775.1. GTDB lineage: Bacteria > Bacteroidota > Bacteroidia > Bacteroidales > Tannerellaceae > DFXE01. Next base: position 448 of record JAIRYL010000114.1, on the reverse strand, counting down.
ACAACCAGCTTGCCGCCCTTTAGATTTTCCGGCGTAGCGACGGTAATCATGTGTTCAATATTTCCATACAGTTCGTTTCCTAAATTACTTGCTACCATATAAACAAAAACTGTTCGCGTATGTATATCTTCTAAATCATCATAACTCGAACAGCTATTTAAAACAATTAAAAAGAGCGCCGGCAGTATGCTATAATTCAGTTTCAGTTTCAGTTTCATACTTGTTATATTTGTCTGCAAATATATTATTTTTTCCACATCATTTCATGAATACTTTCATTGTTGCATATTTTTTCTTGTCATTTTGTAAAACAAAGAACTTTTTCTTTATATTTGCGTTCAAATATGTAGATAATGTAACACGTATGGGCAAGATGTGGTTGAGTCTTCTATTTGGACTGTGTATGTTTATTTCTGCGCATGCACAGAAAATAGCGGTAAAAAGTAAT
>JAIRYL010000111.1 GCA_031267775.1 Tannerellaceae bacterium | reverse complement strand
AGCAGCCACCCGATCGCCCCTCTCAAGCAATATCTCAATCATTGGATATGCCAATCCGCTATTTGCTCCTGTAATGAACCATGTTTTCGTCATTTTTTACTGTTCTTTAAAATTTGTTTATAAAAGCGTAAAGTTAGCGTTTTTTTATACTTTCTCGGAATAGATTTGTGCAATAAAAAAGAATAAGCAACTTTGCACCCCCCCTCAGTTATGCCAAGTATGCTTACTCAGATGAATTTATCCGAAGACGAAATTCGGGAAGTAAATTACAAAAGATACCGTGAAAACAAGCCTGTCATTCAAAAAAGATTATATGCGGTATATATAAAAGCCACGACCTCTTTGAGCAATTTCAGACAGTTATTTCCAGACAGTCCGGGAGTTTTCTTACAAGTTAGGAGGCATATCAAGGGGCATAACCCAAGTACCTGTATTATCCGCGTCGCAAAAAAAGAAAAGAGGCGGCCGGTGAAAGAAACGGAACGGGAAAGCCCGTTCGAGGGTTTCAAAAACAGTTGGAAAAACCGGGAATAGTAACTTAGGCTCTGTTTGAAACGACATTGGTTTATATTTACTAAATCATTTACTGATTTTTTTTATATAATTATGCGATTTAATTACCCATATTTGCCAGGCTGATGCGAGGACATATTGCTAAACCTGTATTAATCACCGGATAAAGGCATGCCCTGATTTTCCAAAAGCTTAGGTTCTGTTCTCTATTTGCTTCTTTTTTCTTTTCTAATCTTGCCATATATGTGAATATATTATAAATATTTTTCAAATATATTTTATAAAATAAATAAATGATTTATATTTGTATTCAATTTATTAATGAATAACTCTTAAGTATTAACTTTTTTAATTACTCTTATTATGAAGAAGATATTATTTTATCTAATGACATTATTGTCATCAGTTGTATTCTTAACCTGTACCGACGACGCCGGAAGCGGAATTAAGACTACGGATGAGATTATTATTACAACAAAGGCTTTTGACGCTTATTTGCATGTAGAGTTTATCGATGCTAAAACAGGCGAGTATCTAAAAGGAAAAGAAGTTACCGTGAACGTGACGGGAGCCGACGCTAATGCCGTATATAATAATTTAGGAACAGAAGGAAGTAAATATACCTCCGAAATTGGTATGTTAGACTTGGTTGTAGATCCTTCAAAAAGTTATTCGGACTTTATTCTTAAAGTATCGGCGGCAGGGTATAGCGATTATTATTACAGAGCCCGCATGAACGAAGCAAAATTTACGCCCATACGAATACCGATGACCAATCTTGCCGAATTGCCGGAAGGCGTATCGAAAGGCGATCAAAAACCAATAACGATTCCTTCGGATGGAAAAATAACGGAAGACGTTTCCATTAGCCTGAATAATGCCAATGCAATCAGCATCCCGGAAGGAACTACCTTTAAAGACGCCGCCGGAAATGTAGTTAGCGGAAAGATCGAATCGAAAGTATTGTTTTATAATCCGGAAGAAGGAGCTGCTTTAGATGCATTTCCGGGCGGTTTGGATATTGAAGCGGTACGTCCCGACGGCGAAACGGCTAATATTACATTTACTTCCGCAGGATTATTCGATATTGAACTGAGTTCGGGCGATCAGGTTGTGAAAACGATTGAAGGTGAAGGAATTCAGTTGACCACAAAATTAAGTTCTTCTTTAATTAATCCGCGCACCGGAAACCCGGTAAAAGAAAATGAGGAAATTGAAATGTGGAGTATGGATCCTAATACAGGCGTATGGCAATATGAAAAAACGGCAAAAATCAAACGCAATGCCAGCGGGGAGCTATACCTTCAGGAAAATATTGATCATTTAAGTTATTGGAACTGGGACTGGTTTACAAATTCATGTACATACGGGAGCAAGATTAAATGGGAAGGAAATGTATCAGGCGCAAACGTATTGGTGAAAAACCAGCATCCGATGAATAGTTATAGCTCAAGCAGTTACGTTTATGTAGATGTAAATAATAGTAATTACAATAACTTGCAATTCCAATATGTTCCGCAAAATATGCCTACCACATTAACTTTTGAGGGTTACGGAGTAGATAAGGATCACCTGACATTTGAACCTGCCGTACTGACCATCCTTAATCTTTGCGACGAGAAAACATACACCGTAAAAGTAATTGATAAAGACTCTTATTTACTTGATATTGACTTTGACTTTGTATCCAAATCAAATCCGGGTATTCATGTAAGTCCGTCGTATCTTTACGCCTATCTCCGTCCGTTTAGCGAAACATACTATTCAGCCTATCCAATATCAGGCGGAACGCTCAAAACGAGAATAAAAGCTGATACCGATTATGAAGTTTGCATCTATCTGGGCAACTATTATGGAATAGGTACATTGAAGCTTCAGGAAGCCGGTAACCAGATGAAAATTACCATTACGCCCGAATTTTCGTATAACTTTAACGACGGATCGCTGGTTAACGCTAAAACCGAAGATATTTTTGTAGATAAACCTTCCGGTAACGTAATAAAAGTATCTGCAATAATTCCTATTTCAGACGAGGCGATTAATAATATACAATAAATTTTATCCACTAAAAAGTTTTCATCAAAACCGATGAAAACTTTTTAGTTGGAATATAATTCAATAATAAAATTAAGATTTACATGAAAAAGTCGATCATACTTATCTTCCTGTCCTTTTGTTTCTCATCTGTGTTTTTCTTTTCCGCCTGTATAGATCATGATTATGATTTGGATAATATAGACGAAGAAAATGTATTCAGTCATGAAAAGGGAATTTATATGTATCTGGGGAATTTTGACTCTATTCATTTTACTACCATCGAGGTGGGAAACATTGAAGAAGTAAAGTATATAAAAAATATAGAAGGCCTGTTTTCGGAAGGTTTCTATGAATCATTTGTCATTACAAAAAATAATAAAGAAGAAGCAATAGGAGCGATTGCTTTTGAAGCCGATTTTCTTCCGAGTATAAAGGATGCGGAGAGCAAGGACTTTTCGGATGTTAAATTATCCATAGAAATAACGGACGAAGACGGAGAAAATACCGGTATAGTCGTTAATGATCAAACATTTGACGTACAGACGAATGAAGCGCAACCATTTAGCGTTCTTATCACAAAGGAAGATGTATTGAAACTGAAAAAAGCGCATACGTTACGATTGATATTTACATTTAGCGCAAAAAAAATAGAAAGCGATGATTATCTGCTTATAAAAGACACGAGAGTAAGATCTTACGGAGGTATTAAAATTTAATTATAAACCCTATCCTTTAACAAATTCTATTTTAAATGAAAAAATTATTTGTCTTATCAATAGTATTATTGATAGCGGGAAGTCCATTGATGGCTCAATCTACTTATTCGGAGTATTTTATTACTACCTCGCAAACACGTTCGTCTTTGAATCCGGCTTTCCGGCCTAAACAAGGATATATAGGCGTTCCGTTTTTGTCGAATATATTTATAGACGCAAAAACAAACAGTCTTAATTTAGACCATTTGACCTTCCTGAAGGAAGGATCTGTCGTTTCATTCTTGCACCCGTCGGTAGGAACCGACGAGTTTTTATCTGGCATGGACGAGAATAATTACCTTTCGGTAGATGCTAATTACCGGATTGCTTCCGTAGGATTTTATGATAAAAAAGAAGGATTCTGGACGATAGATTTGGGCGTACGGGCGATTTCGGACGCCAATATCCCCAAATCTCTTTTTGATATAGCTAAACGGGGATTTAGCGCCGACGAAAACGACGTTTTGGAATATCGCATCAATGACGTAAAGGCCAATGCTTCCGCTTATCTGGAATTGGGCGGAGGTTATTCGCGCCCGTTACTGGAAAACAGTTTGCTGGTTGGCGCCAAGGCAAAGGTATTGCTGGGACTTGCCAATCTGAATTTGAATTTAGAACAATTCAACGCTTCGGTTGGGCATGACAAATGGGTAGTCAGGTCAAAAGCTACGTTAGACGCTTCCCTTCCCGGCGGCGTAACGCCTACTTATGATGAAGACGGTATCTTTGACGGCATAGAAAACGGCGATGGTTTTGGTCTTTCCGGATTTGGGCTTGGTTTGGATTTGGGGGCTGTTTATCATTTTAAAAACCTGTCGGAATCTATATCCAACGAATCGATGCAAACTGTTTTAGGCCGGTTGCAAGCGTCGCTGGCTTTCACCGACATTGGTTTTATTTCGTGGAAAGGAGGAAATTCCATGAAGCTGAGTACGCCCGATCATGAAATAGTGGTAGCTCCCGGAGACCGGATTATATCCGGAGCGATGGACGATTATTTTGACGATATAATAAATGATTTTGAAGAGGCTATAAACTTTAAGGAAGCGGCCGGCAAAGGTGGGAAGAGTACCGCATTATACACGACCATGAATGTAGGGCTGGAATACGAAGCTTGGGTTAATAATTTATCGGTAGGCCTGTTGTCGTCTACCAAATTTGTAAATAGCCGGACAATGGCAGAGTTTACTTTATCGGGAAATTATAATCCTGAAAAAGTTAAATGGTTAGCGGCTACGCTGAGCTACTCTTTTATGCATAACAAATTTAACAGTATCGGATTAGCCCTTCACCTTACTCCAAGTAAAGGGATTAATTTCTTTATTGCCAGCGATTATTGGATTCCTAAAACGAATAAAGAGTTTCTGCCTGCAACCACGAATGCAATGAATATACAGTTCGGATTATCTATCCCTATGGGAGACGTACGGTAAAGGGCGGTATCCTGTTTCAAAAAAAGAAGAGTATTATTTTTGTTTTCAAACAGGAATAATACTTTTTTTTTTGAGAAAAAGGCGTCTCGCTATCCCCCAGTCGCTATCCCCAGTCGCTTCGCTTCACTGGGGGTTATTAACATTTGTCCCTGCGGGACAGAAAAACCATTACATATTTCACGTTACATAGTAAAAAAAGTTGGCAGGTTTACGGCGGGGGCGGGGCGCGTTTATTATTTGTTGGAGACAGTTGGGATATGGCGGCGGGCGGTTTATTTTTATTCGACGGGGTTGGGGGATACTGATTTTTATGTAAGTTTGCCGAAAGCTTTGAAGAGAATGGTTAAAACTAAGACGGTTTATGTATGCTCCGGTTGCGGGGCCGATTCGCCTAAATGGATTGGGAAGTGCCCCTCTTGCGGGCAGTGGAATACGTATGCGGAAGAACGCATCGCCATAGAAACGGCCGCCAGGCGGGAGATACCCGGACTAACAGGCCTGGATAAGGCGCAGCCTGTTTTGCTGCGCGACATTGCCGCTGCCGGAGAAACGCGCATCGACTTAAAAGACGGCGAGTTGAACCGCGTGCTGGGAGGAGGCCTGGTAAAAGGGTCGCTGGCGCTGATTGGCGGCGAGCCGGGCATTGGCAAATCTACGCTGGTGCTGCAAACTATCCTGAGGCTGAACGGGCTGAAAACCCTCTATGTGTCGGGCGAAGAAAGCGCCAGGCAACTGAAGTTGCGCGCCGACCGGATTGTACACGCCAGCCCGGATTGCTATATCCTGAGCGAAACAAACCTGCAGCAAATCTTTGTTCATGCGCTAAACATACAGCCCGATTTATTGATTGTAGATTCCATTCAAACCATTTACAGCGAAACGGCGGAATCTTCTCCCGGAAGCGTTACGCAGGTACGCGAGTGCAGCGCCTCGATCCTTACATATGCCAAGGAGAGCGGCGTGCCGGTACTTCTGATCGGGCATATTAATAAGGAAGGAAGCATTGCCGGCCCCAAGGTACTGGAGCATATTGTAGATACCGTTTTGCAATTTGAGGGAGACCAGCATTATATGTACCGGATTCTGCGGAGCGTAAAAAATCGCTTTGGAAGCACGGCCGAGCTGGGCGTGTACGAAATGCGGCAAGACGGACTGAGGGAGGTAAGCAATCCTTCGGAACTGCTGCTGGCGCAAAACCACGAGGGGCTTAGCGGAGTGGCCATCGCCGCCGCCATTGAAGGGGCGCGCTCTTTTCTTATCGAGACGCAGGCGCTGGTAAGTTCGGCCGTATACGGAACGCCTCAACGGAGCGCGACGGGCTTTGACCTGCGGCGCATGAATATGTTGCTGGCCGTACTGGAGAAGCGCGCCGGCTTTAAGCTGCCGCAAAAGGACGTTTTCTTGAACATAGCCGGCGGTTTGAAGGTAAACGATCCGGCTACCGACCTGGCCGTTATCAGCGCCGTGCTGTCTTCCAGCCTCGACATGACGATAGAGAGCGGCGTTTGCCTGTCGGGCGAAGTAGGCTTGTCGGGCGAGATACGCCCTGTAAACCGTATCGAGCAGCGCATCCTGGAGGCCGAAAAGCTGGGGTTTGGCCGTATCCTGATTCCGCACAACAACCTGAAGGGCTTCAACGCCTCTGCATGCAAAATACAAATTGTACAGGTGCGGAAAGTAGAAGAAGCTTTCCGCCAATTATTTGGATAATATGATAAAAGAACTGCAACTGCGTTTATTACCGGAGCAGACGGCCAACGAGCAGGCCTTGAAGCAGGCCGTCTGCCGCGAAACGGGCGAACCCCTGTCTGCCATCTGCGCCGTACGCATCCTCAAGCGCTCTATCGACGCCCGGCAGCGTATCATCTACATAAATGTAAAGCTTCGCGCGTTTATCCGTGAAGAACCGGATGATCCGGCGTACCGGGTAATTGAGTACAGAGACGTATCGGCAGGGAAGCCGGCAGTTGTGGTAGGCGCCGGACCTGCCGGACTGTTTGCCGCCCTGAGGCTGGTGGAACTGGGGCTTCGCCCCATCGTGATTGAACGGGGCAAGAACGTGCGCGACCGTAAAAAAGACCTCGCCCTGATAAGCCGCGAACACAAGGTAAACGCCGAATCGAACTATTGCTTTGGCGAAGGGGGAGCCGGCGCCTATTCGGACGGCAAACTCTATACCCGCAGCACGAAGCGGGGGCCGGTAGAAAAGATACTGCATCTGTTGTGCCAGCACGGGGCCAACCCCGCTATCCTGGCCGACGCGCATCCGCACATTGGCACAGACAAGCTGCCCGGCGTGATAGAAAACATCCGAAACCAGCTTATCCGCTGCGGCGGGGAAGTGCGCTTTGAAACGTGCATGAAGCAATTGATTATACAGGGAAACGAGGTAAAAGGCGTGGTAACGCATACCGGCGAATCCATACGGGGCCCGGTGTTGCTGGCTACCGGACATTCGGCCCGCGACGTATACTGTTACCTGCACAAACAGCAAATAGCCATCGAGGCCAAAGGGATTGCCATGGGCGTAAGGCTGGAGCATCCGCAGGCGCTTATAGACCGGATACAGTATCATGCAAAAGAAGGCAGAGGCCCGTATCTGCCGGCGGCCGAGTACAGCTTTGTTACCCAGGTAAACGGGCGGGGGGTATACTCCTTCTGCATGTGTCCGGGAGGCTTTGTAGTTCCGTCGGCCAGCGGCGAGAGGCAGGTGGTTGTAAATGGCATGTCGCCTTCCAACCGGGGATCGCAATGGGCTAATTCCGGCATGGTAGTAGAGATACGTCCCGAAGATTTCCCCGAATTTGCCCCCTGTAAAGAGCTGTCGCTGCTGAAGCTTCAGGAGCGCCTGGAAGAGCAGGCCTACCTGAACGGAGGCATGAATCAAACCGCCCCCGCGCAGCGAATGAACGACTTTGTGCAGAAAAAGAACTCGGCAGACCTGCCCGCATCATCTTATACGCCGGGGTTGCTGGCCTCTCCCCTGCACCTCTGGGCGCCCGAGTTTATTACCTCGCGCCTGCGGGAAGGCTTCCGTCATTTTGGGCGGATATCCGGCGGTTTCCTCACCAACGAAGCGGTTGTGATAGGCGTAGAAACACGCACATCGTCGCCCATCCGTATTTTGCGCCACCGGGAAACCTGCCGGCATATCAGTCTGGCAGGCTTATACCCCTGCGGCGAAGGAGCCGGCTACTCCGGCGGCATTGTATCGGCAGCCCTCGACGGCCGGCGCTGCGCCGAGGCGCTAAGCGCCAACTATTTAAACAGATGATGAATATGTGGGGATTTCTAAGCTTTTCGGTTGTCCTGACGCTTATGCCGGGGCCGGATATTTTGTTTGTCGTTATGCAGAGTATCCGCCGGGGAAAAAAGGCGGGTATCGTATTTGCGCTGGGATTATGTACGGGATTGATTTTTCATGTCGCCGCCGTAACATTTGGCGTATCAGCCCTCGTCAAAAGCTCGCCGGCAGCCTTTGCGCTGTTGAAAACAGCCGGGGCGGCTTATCTTTTTTATCTGGGGATAAAGGCATATATCCGCCGAAACGAATCTGCCTTGCAGATAGACGCCGGCCGGAAAGGGGAGGAGGGGGAGCGCCGCCTGTACCTGCGGGGGATATGTATGAATGTGCTGAATCCCAAAGTAATCCTGTTCTTCCTCTCCTTCCTGCCCGGTTTTGTAGACGTAAACCGGGGCGATCCGGCCTGGCAGATTTGTTTACTGGGACTGTTGTTTATTATCCAGGCCGGGGTTATCTTTTCGGCAGTGGCCATCCTGGCGTCGCGGCTCGCCGGCCTGCTGATGAAAAATCCCCGCACAGCCCTGTGGGTTAACGCCGGCACGGCGCTGATTTATGTTGCGATAGGAATCAGCGTGCTGTTTGTTTAAGCAGCCCCTTCAGCTCGTCCAGCAGTTGGATTCTCTCTAAAGAAAAGGTAGCGGTATCTTTTGCCTGAACGTATTCCAGCAATTCCTTAGCCTTCGCGCGCATTTCCCTGGCTATCCCGTCGTTCAGGCCGGCTTCTTCCACCAATACCTTAGCCGCTATTTCCATCCGTTGCAGCCCCGCGCCGTCGCCGGCGTCGAGAAACCGGCAAATATCGCGCGGCTCTCCGCCCAGCAGGAAATGACGGTCTATTTTCAGCGAATCATACACTACCTGAGCCAACTGCGGAATTTTCCCCGTGGCATTCGCGTTTCTCAGTTCTATAATTTGAGCGATCACTTTTCCCAATTCTTCAATCTGAACCATAATAAAGTCTCTTTTTAACATAGCGGTATTATTTTACAATTATACTGGATGATGCGTACGCCGGTTGTCGTACCCCGACCGCAAAGATAGTAAAATGCGGATAACCCCCGAAGCTATTCAGGCGTTGTATCAGCGCCGGCGCATCTGATTTCCGCGTAGCGCGCCGCCATAAATTCCCGCCGCAGCGCGCCGAAAGAAGACGTCCTGCCCGGAAATTACAGGGAAGAATGGGGCGTCTGTCTGCCATCTGCCGGAAGATACTTCGGAATCCCGACCTCCGACAGGCGTGGGGGAAGAATCGTCCGGGACGATTGGTTGCCGACAGTTGTAGGGAGGAAATCCGCCGGGCTGATTGTTTGCCGACAGTTGTAGGGAAGAAATCCGCCGGGCTGATTCATTGCCGACAGTTGTGAGGAGGAAAGCGGCCGGGCTGATTGTTTGCCGACAGTTGTGGGGAGGAAATCGCCCGCGCCGATTCGTTGCCGGAAGTTGTGGGTAGGAAATCGCCCGGGGCGATTGTGTGCCGGAAGATACTTCGGAATCCCGACCTCCGACAGGCGTGGGGGAAGAATCGTCCGGGACGATTGGTTGCCGACAGTTGTA
>JAIRYL010000099.1 GCA_031267775.1 Tannerellaceae bacterium | reverse complement strand
GTTTTTATTGTACGCTAAGGCGCTAAGACGCTATGATTTTATTAAGACTTTGCGTCTTCGCGTACTTAATTGTTTCTTTTTTTTGTACGCTAAGGCGCTAAGACGCTATGATTTTATTAAGACTTTGCGTCTTCGCGTCTTTGCGTACTAATTTCTTCGGTTTTTTTTCGTAATTTTGTCACGAAATTGAATTGATTTATTTACAAATATTATGGCAAAAAAGAAGGCATTATTAGTCATCCTCGATGGCTGGGGATTTGGCGACAAGACAAAAAGAGATGTAATATACAGTACCAAAACACCTTATTGGGACTACCTTTTGAAAACTTACCCCTATTCCAGCCTGCAGGCCTCCGGAGAAAACGTAGGTTTACCCGACGGGCAAATGGGCAATTCCGAAGTGGGACACTTGAATATCGGCGCCGGCAGGGTCGTATATCAGGATCTGGTGAAAATCAACCTTGCGGCACGCGATAACTCTATCCTTAAAAACAGGGAAATCATACGGGCTTACAGCTATGCAAAAGAAAAAAACAAACAGGTCCATATTTTGGGTTTGGTTTCCAATGGAGGAGTACACAGTTCTTTAGAACATCTTTTTAAACTGACGGATATAAGTAAAATTTACGGAATAGACAAAACGTTCATTCACTGTTTTATGGACGGGCGCGATACCGATCCCAAAAGCGGCGCCGGTTTTATCCGGGAACTGGAAGAGCATTTGCAGAAAACAACCGGACAAATTGCTTCAGTCGTAGGACGTTATTATGCGATGGACCGGGACAAGCGCTGGGAAAGGATCAAAGAGGCTTACAATTTGCTGGTGAAAGGCGTCGGCGTTCCGGCTGAAAATCCGGTGAAAGCAATTGAACAGTCGTATGCGGAAGGAATAACCGACGAATTTATCAAGCCGGTTGTCTGCGTAAACAACGGCAAACCGCGTGCCGTGATTGAAGAAGGCGATGTGATTATCTTCTTCAATTACCGGAACGACCGCGCGAAAGAACTGACGGTCGTTCTCTCGCAACAGGATATGCCTGAATTTGGTATGCAAACCGTCCCGCAGTTGCAGTATTATACGATGACGCCTTATGACCCGACTTTTAAAAACGTACATGTCCTGTTCGATAAAGACAATGTCAAAAACACCCTGGGCGAATACATTTCCTCTTTAAACTTAAAACAATTGCACATTGCGGAAACAGAAAAATACGCCCATGTAACCTTCTTTTTCAACGGCGGCCGCGAAGCGCCTTACGAAGGAGAAGAACGGATTTTGGTCGCTTCCCCCAAAGTCGCCACCTACGACTTGAAACCGGAAATGTCGGCTTACGAAGTAAAGGATAAATTGGTGGAAGCGATACATTCCCAACGATTCGACTTTATTGTGGTCAATTACGCCAATGGCGACATGGTAGGCCATACCGGTATCTATGAAGCCATTGAAAAAGCGGTCATCGCCGTTGACGCCTGTTTGAAAGATACCATCGAAGCGGCAAAAGCCAACGGCTACGAATCCATTATCATTGCCGATCATGGAAACGCCGATTATGCCATGAACAATGACGGTTCGCCCAATACGGCGCACTCCCTGAATCCGGTGCCGTTTATTTATGTTTCCGAAAATGAAAACGCTGAAGTCGAAAACGGAAAATTGGCCGACGTCGCTCCCAGTATTTTGCATATTTTGAAATTAAAACAGCCGGATGAAATGACCGGACATTCCCTGTTGGTAAAATAATCCGGTTTTTTGGAATATACCTCTGTTTTGCGTAAATTTCGGATAAAATTCTTTGCGGATAATATAAAAGTTATATCTTTGCTGCGGAAAAATGACCGAGGTCATTGATCAATTATAATTAACTAAAATGTAAAGTAAAATGAAAAAAGTAACTTTAATTATGTTCGTTGCCGTCATCGGCATTTTATCTGCCAATGCGCAGTTTTATTTAGGAGGTTCCCTGGACTTTAAGACCAAAACAGAGAAACCGAAAGGAGGAGCGAAATCAACACAATCGCAATTTTCCATTGCACCGGATGTGGGTTACAGTTTGAATCAGGATTTGGATTTAGGTATTGCTTTGGGCTTTAACAATGAAAAAGACATAAGCAGTTTCAAAACTTCAAGCTGGGGCATTTCGCCTTATGCCCGTTATTCGTTCGTAGAATTTGGCCGGTTCAGTGTATGGGGACAGGCGGCTCTTTTCGTAGGAGGAAGTAAAATGAATAAACTCAAGACAAAATCCACTTCATTCGGATTAACGCTTTCTCCTGTTTTGAAGTACAGTTTATCGAAGCAGTTTGACCTGACAACCGGATTGAATTTCTTTAATATCGGTTTTTCCCGGACCGCGACTAAAGTTAACGGGAAGAAACAAGGTACGGATACCTCTTTCGGTTTAGGTATGGACACGGGTGATATAGCTACGCTTGGAAATGTTTCCATCGGTTTTGCCTATAAGTTTTAATAAATCCCGTTATTAAAAAGAAAAGGCAGGAAAATCGTTTTCCTGCCTTTTTTCAGTCCCTTTCCCTGTCAGCAAGGCTTATAGAGGCTCAAGCTTTCGACAGGAAACCCTTCTATAAACTTCCTGATCTTAAGAATTTCCGCTTCCCCGTAATTGATATACACTTCTGCAGAATGTTTGAATATTTCCGGACAACGGTTGGTATCCAGCAACAGCAGGTAACCCAAAGTGATGTGCCCGGCACATTCCACCAGGCGGCGCGCATGGAAATCAATGTATTCGCTGTCTTTCGTATCGGCTACTTTCGGAACCAGTTCTTCATAAATAGTTACCAGCCCGGCTAAGCGGACTTTCAACGCATCCAGGCCGGAATCCAGTACTTCTTCCTGATAAGCTTTCATTTGGGAAAGATAAGTTCCGGTGAGGACGTGGCGGATAGCGGCAACAACCTGTAACTGAGTTGTTCCCTCGTAGATATTCGTAATACGGGCGTCGCGGTAATAACGTTCGCAGGGATAATCCTTCATAAAGCCCGAACCGCCATGAATTTGGATACAGTCGTAGGTATTTTGATTGGCATATTCGGTATTCATCGCTTTGCCTAACGGAGTAAAAGCGTCGGCCAGTTTCTTGTACTTCTTCAACTCTTCCTTTTCTTCCGGTTCCAGTTTCCGTTCTCTTTCGATGTCTTCCAATATCTTGTAAATATCCACGAAGCGGGAGGTCTCGTACAAGATGGCGCGCGACCCGTCCAGTTTGGCTTTTATATTGGCAATCATTTCATAAATAGCCGGAAATTCAATGATGGCTTTTCCG
>JAIRYL010000075.1 GCA_031267775.1 Tannerellaceae bacterium | reverse complement strand
CCGAACAGAGAAGTTAAGCCCGGTAACGCCGATGGTACTGCAGAACATGTGGAAGAGTAGGTAGCCGCCATCTTATCTTGTCAGAAAGCCGTTCTCTAAGAATAGAGAGCGGCTTTTTTGTTCGCCCGGCACGGGCGACTGCTCTATGGTGGAAGTCGGGTCGCCAGTAAAACCTTGTGTTTAGTAAATTTCCATGTAAAATAAATACGGCCTCGCAGACCGCAGGTCTGCATATATTCGGAGAACAGGATTGAAGCGTTATCACCCCAGACCGCAGGTCTGCATGTAAATAACCCCCAATGAAGCGTAGCGATTGGGGGTTATTTACATGCAGACCTGCGGTCTGGGAAGAAACACAAGATTTTGCAGGCGAGCCTTGACAGTGAGAAAAAGATGATTATGAGCTATGCCTCTTTCGTTTGTTTATAGTTGCATGGGAGTAACGCCTGCCAATCGATGGGAGTTTGTAATGCGGGGATTGCCCGGAGGGTAGAACCGAGCCATGACAGGGGTTCTACTCCTGCCTGCAGGCAGCTTCCCAAAAGGGTGTAGAATATGCAGTTGTCCTCCGCTTCGCCGTCATTTCCCGAAAACAGGCAGTTCTTGCGAACCGGGGCAATGGCGCGTATGGCATTCTCAATCCCGTTGTTGTCTATTTCAAAACGTCCGTCAAACTGAACATAGCCTTTTTGAACGCAGAGATCAGATGGTTGGTCTATCGATACAAGACGGCGGATTTGGGATGCTTACGTTAATTCTCTACTTTTATACAACAAAAGCAGGAATTTAACCCCAGTGTTTTTTATCTCGCTGCAAGCCCGCGCCGGCGGAAAATAAAGCATGAAATAAAATAAAGCATGAAATAAAAAAAAGGAATCCCGCTGTGGAGATTCCTTTTCTTATACATGAATCTTATTTTATTTATTCAAAAGTAAACGTAACCCGCTCAAAATAAGCAGATACTATTTCACCCATTTGACGAGGACTGCCAACTTCAAAAGGAACAATCATACTGACAGTGGAATGATTACCTGCATATTGTAAAGCGCTCAGATATCCTTTGCCTATAATCTCATTCCCCGAAAAGTACGGATCTCCGTACCTGAATCGTAAAGGCCATTTCATCTCCTGAGGCAAAGACTCAAAACCATCAAAAGATTCAAATTTGTCAGTATAAAACAACATCCTTTCTTTATTATCAGTATATAAAAACGCCCCTTTTGCTATCGTTTGTATGTCAGTATCTTTTGTGGGCGGTTTAGCGTCGCCGTTATCCAAAACGCGCAGATAAACGCCATTATCCAGCAGGAAATATTCATTTTCAGCAAAGACGCTGTCTTTCGGAAACGTATCCAAAACCTTGAATCCTTTTGCTTGCATGAATTGTTTCAGATATACTTTTTCCTCCCTCACCAAATCCATGTAACTTGTTACGTTTTTCTCGCAGGAAAACAACGTAAAACACAAAACAAAAGGTAATAAAATTTTTTTCATAGAAACTACTTTTAATTAAATATGATTACTGCATGATACGAATGAAAACAAAATAATGGCGCTTGGATAAAATAAAAATTTACTTTTCATCATTGTTAATTTAATAAATTCATTAATTAAAATTTCATAAAACAATAGCTATTGTTTTGCAAATGTACAATAAATAATCAATTGACAGTATGATTTGATCAAAATTTTTTCATCCGTATGTGCATATAAATTCAGAACGCCGGACTATTATAATATAAATCAGTAATTTGGCATTGTTGCATAAAACAGGATACATTCTTTCAGTCTGCCCGAAGCAAGTCCGGTTCATTTTTCCTCATCTGTGCGATATGCCGGTTTGCAAAAACGGGGTTTTTCATGCGTTTTCTCAACGTATTATACCGGCTGTGAAATCCGGACGACCAGGTTCTTGTGGCAGCCCCGGATTGGGGTTTGTCCGATAAAAACGGCGAGGTTCGACATAAAATGCAGCCGGTTTGTAGAAAAAATACGTAGATTTGCAATGAGTTGTTTTTGAAGCAGTTTTTTTTAAATTAAACCTATATATAATACAGAAGTAATGAAAAAAATCGTACTACTCTTAGGCTGTTTATTGTTGATAAATTCGACAGTCGCTCAGTCCGGAAGCTACGGCGTCGCGACGAATGTGGCTTACAGGCATATAGACGATCCGTATGCCGCAGAAAGATGCAAAGTGGACATTTACTATCCGGAAGATGTAAAAAACGTTCCAACGGTTGTATGGTTTCATGGCGGAGGACTGTCGGGCGGAGAAAAGTTTATTCCCGAACAATTAAAGCAGTCGGGACTGGCTGTTGTTGCGGTAAACTATCGGTTGCTGCCCGAAGCGCGACTGGCCGACTGCATTGACGACGCTGCCGCCGCCGTAGCCTGGACGTTTGCCGAAATAGAAAAATACGGCGGAAATCCTCAACAGATATTTGTGGCGGGACATTCGGCAGGAGGCTATCTGGCCGCTATGATCGGGTTGGATAAAAAATGGCTGGATAGATATGGCGTAGACGCCGATTGGATTGCCGGTTTAATTCCCTTTAGCGGTCACGCTATCAGCCATTACGCCTATCGCCAGTCTAAAGGTATGAAAGATACGCAGCCAAGCATAGACGAATTTGCTCCCCTTTATTATGTGCGTGCAGACGCTCCTCCACTGGTTATCGTTTCGGGAGACAGAGAAATGGAAATGCTCGGACGCTATGAAGAAAACGCCTATTTCTGGCGCATGATGAAAGTGGCCGGCCATAAAGACGTTTATCTGTACGAACTCGACGGCTACGACCATGGCGCTATGGCCGATCCGGCTTTTCATATACTAAAGAATCATATACAAGATATCCTGAAAAAGAAAGAGGGTCAATAAACCTCTTTCGCCACCTGATAAACGCTGTCGGTAGCCATAAATGTGTAGAAATGCAAGCTGGGCGCCTGGTGCGCAATCAAGTCTTTGCATTGCGCTTTACACCATTCGATACCTGCCTCTTTGGCGTCGGCGTCTGTTTTGCAGGCGCGAAGTTCGGCGGCTAAACGTTCCGGTATATCAGACCGGAATACTTTGGGAAGAACCGTTAATTGATCCTTGAATACGATGGGCTTGATTCCCGGTATGACAGGGACGGTAATCCCCTCTTTGCGGCAACGGTCTACAAAGGCGTAATATTTTTCGTTATCGAAAAACATTTGGGTCACCAGGTAATCTGCGCCGTTTTCTACTTTCTTTTTTGCATAATAAACGTCCGATTCCATATTAGGCGCCTCTTCGTGCTTTTCCGGGTAGCAGGCCATCCCGTAAGAAAAAGGAGTTTCGTTTGCTTCAAACACAGAACCGTCTACAGCTATGCCTTTGTTAAACCTGTTTACCTGTTCCTGCAACGCTGTCGCATGCGTATGATACAGGTCTTTATCCGGATGCGGGTCGAGCGTTTTAATATCGCCCCGCAGTAAAAGCAAATCATACACGCCCAGAAAATTCAAGTCGATTAAAGCATATTCCGTTTCATCCTTGCTGAATCCGTTGCATATAATATGCGGAACGGCTGTAATTTCATATTTATTCTGGATAGCCGAAGCGATGGCGACAGAACCCGGCCGCTTACGGATATTTACCCGTTGATAATGACCGTCGGGCAATGTTTTGTATATAAATTCGCTGTGGTGCGAAGTTATATTAATATATTTCGGATCAAATTCCCGAAGCTTATCGATAACATGGTATACTTTATGGATGCTGTTTCCCTTTAAAGGAGGAAGTATTTCAAAAGAAAAAGCCGTTTTCCCGCTATTGTTTAAATGTTCAATTACACGCATTTGGGTTGTTTTTTTATACTTCTGCAATCGTGTGGGCGATTATTGAAAAAACCTGCACATAAGACTGTTTTGTTTCGTACATTCTCTTTTGCAAGTCTTCATGATCCCTTTCAATCAATCTTTCCGCCGAACCGTCTTTCCAGCGGTTTTCCACCCATTCCGCATCGATACAAACGGAATGATCGATATGGCACAGAAGCTTTTTGTCTTGATAATTCGTTAAGATGGCGCGTCTGGGGAGTTGCGCTTCTTGCAGTATGCCGCTTATTCTCACTTTTTTCCTGTCCCATTGCCCCTTGTCGAACGGATGATTGTCGGCAGGTAAAACGCAAATGATTTCGCCGTCGGCAAGTCGCAGTTTCATTTTCTTCCCTTCGATGGGGCAAACATGAATAATGTCGCCTTCCAGCGTCGTTTCTTTCCCTATCTCCGGATTAAGATAATGCGTATACGTGCCGGTTTGTTTTTTAGTGCAGGCAAAAAACAGGATACAGTTTGCGGCTGATGCTTTTAAGAAAACGCGACGTTTCATCTTCGTGCTTATTTAAATTTCGAGGCAAATGTAGCGATTATACTTCGAAATAGCTTATTTTTGCGATTCTAATTTAATAAATCAATATTATGGATACGATCAATTGGTCTGAACTTTCGTTTGGATATATGAAGACCGACTACAATGTAAGATGCTATTATCAGGATGGCAAATGGGGAGAATTAGAAGTAAGTTCTTTGGAAACGCTAACGATTCACATGGCGGCTACCTGCCTTCATTACGGACAGGAGGCGTTTGAAGGGCTGAAGGCTTTTCGTGGAAAAGACGGGAAGATTCGCGTGTTTCGCGCGGATGAAAACGGCAAACGCTTGCAGGCTTCGAGCCGGGGAATCGTGATGGCCGAATTTCCGGTAGACAGGTTTGAAGAAGCCGTGCGCAAGGTAGTGAAATTAAACGAGCGCTTTGTTCCTCCCTACGGTAGCGGCGCCTCTCTGTATATCCGTCCGTTATTGATTGGATTGGGCGCGCAGGTGGGGGTAGCCCCGGCTCCGGAGTACATGTTCCTGGTCTTTGTTACGCCCGTAGGCCCTTATTTCAAGAGCGGATTTAAACCCGCGCCGGTTTGTATCATGCGCGGTTACGACCGCGCCGCGCCGCAAGGCACCGGAACTGTAAAGGTAGGCGGAAACTACGCGGCCAGCCTGGTTGCCGGCCGGAAAGCGCAGGAAAAAGGATATGTAGCCGTGCTGTATCTTGATCCGAAAGAAAAAAAATATCTTGACGAATGCGGCCCGGCCAATTTCTTCGGGATAAAAGGGGATACGTATATCACTCCCGGATCAAATTCCATATTGCCCTCCATAACCAACAAAAGCCTGCAACAGTTGGCCGCCGACATGGGGCTGAAAGTAGAACGCCGCCCCATCGAGGTGGAAGAACTGGCTACCCTGGAAGAAGCGGCCGAATGTGGAACGGCCGCCGTTATCACCCCTATTTCGCAAATTGACGATTTAGACGAAAACAAATCCTACGTCTTCTCAAAAGACGGAAAGCCGGGCCCAACCTGCGAAAAACTGTACGGTAAACTAAAATCCATCCAGTGCGGCGACGAACCCGACCCCTACGGCTGGACAACGATTATTGAATAAAAAAAACCCCCGCTTTCCGGCGGGGGCGACGTATCTCTTTTATTAACGTAGACGAAGGCGCGCTCTCTGGAAACGCTGGCAAAACTCCATATTCAGGAGTTGGTTGTTGAAAACAGAGTTGAACTCGTATGGTCCTTTATCCTGAAGTTTGAAAACAGCCGTACTGCTTTATAACGGTGGACAAGCGTTTGTTGAAATACCGGGACAAACGCATTGTCATTTGCAATCCGGTAGAATTTATCAACATCATTGGAATATGACAAACAGCGCAGCATTGTTGGACAAGGGCATAAGA
>JAIRYL010000040.1 GCA_031267775.1 Tannerellaceae bacterium | reverse complement strand
AACCCTCCGGGTTGAGGGAGGAAAGGAGTTATTCGGCTATCCCCCAATCGCTACGCTTCATTGGGGGTTATTCATATTCAGACCTGCGGTCTGGGGTTATAACGCTTCAATCCTGTTCTCCGAATATATTCAGACCTGCGGTCTGCGGGGCTGTATTTATTTTACATGGAAATTTGCTAAACACAAGGTTTTACTGGCGACCCCAAATAGATTTAAGCAAGTGCGAACCTCGCAGAGATTTCAGGCAAGGTTTTATGCGACAAAGATCAGACAGCACGCTGAAATTGGGCAAAAAGAAAAAGCCGCTTTAAACACAACGGTTTTATTACGGAATATTGAGTGAATTTTCATTCTTCAACTTTCAACTTTCAACTTTCAATTTTCAACTTTCAACTGAAAAGTGATAACTTTTCTATATGGCAGGGAAATTATATTTATATTTACGGCAGTTGATGTTTAACGCTTAATTTATTACTGCTTTGTTACGGAAAGAATTATTTATTTGCCTGTTGTTTTCGGGCATTTGTGGGGCTTGCAGTTTGAAGCCCGAAGTAGTTGCCATGAGTGGCAACCCGATAGCGGAAGGCTGGTATGCCGACCCGGAAGGGGTTATTTATGATGATACGTACTGGATTTATCCTACCTGGAGCGACGTATACGAGAATCAGACGTTCTTTGATTGTTTCTCGTCGAAAGATCTGGTAAACTGGACGAAACATTCCCGTATTCTTGACAGCGACGGGGTGAAATGGGCTGAACGCGCCATGTGGGCGCCCTCGGTTGTAAGGAAAGACGGGAGGTATTATTTTTTCTTCGGAGCGAATGATGTGCACGAGGGAGAAACCGGCGGGATTGGCGTGGCTGTGAGCGACCGTCCCGAAGGGCCTTACAGGGATTTACTGGGCAAACCGCTGGTAAACGATATTGTAAACGGGGCGCAACCGATAGATCAGTTTGTTTTTGTAGACGACGATGGCGTCTGTTATATGTATTACGGAGGCTGGGGGCGCTGCAATGTGGTAAAGCTGAACGACAGTTTTACCGGTCTGCTCCCTTTTGACGCCGGCGAAATATACAGGGAAATTACCCCCGAAGGCTATGTGGAAGGCCCTTTCATGTTTAAAAAGAACGGGAACTATTATTTCATGTGGAGCGAGGGCGGCTGGGGAAACCCGGATTATTGCGTAGCTTATGCGATAGCCCATTCGCCGCTGGGGCCGTTTAACCGTATTGGTAAAATCTTGCAGCAAGACCCGGAAGTGGCCACCGCCGCCGGGCATCATTCGGTGATGCGCGTACCCGGTTCGGAGGATTATTATATCGTTTATCACCGTCGCCCGTTGAGCGAAACGCACCACAACCACCGCGTTACCTGCATCGACAAAATGACCTTCGATTCGGAGGGATTTATAAATCCTGTTAAAATAACCTTTGAAGGCGTCGCCGCGCGTACCATTAAGTAGAGGCGTCTGTTCAATCGTTAAATATAAATAAAAGAGAGGTATAGATACGTTATGCCTCTTTTTTTGCGCTATATTTGACACATCTGTCAAACATAGAAGACAAAGTAATTAAAAACATTCAACATCAAATCATGGAAGAAGCAAACAACATGGAAAGCCGTATCATCGAAGCTGCCAAGGCCATATTCGTGCGCAAAGGATACGAAGCGACCAAAATGGGCGACATAGCCGCCGAAACAGGTATCAGCCGGACTTCGCTGCATTATTATTTCCGCACGAAAGAGTTATTGTTTGAGGCTATCTTCGGACAACTAATCGGCGCCATACTGCCTAATGTGGAAGTAATCATGAACAGAGACGCCTGCGTACTGGAAAAGCTGCCGCTCGTTATTGACGAATACCTGGCTGCCATACGCCGCAACCCGCTGTTCCCTCTTTTTGCAATAAATGAGCTGAATCGAGACCCGGAACATCTGTTTCATGCCATTACGGTACATTCCAACCGTATCGTGCCGATCCTTCGTCTGCGGGAGCAACTGGAGGTGGAGATGGAAATGGGTCTTATCCGGAAAAGGCCGCTTATCGACCTGGTATCTACCCTGATCTCCCTAACCGTTTTCCCTCTCCTGGCAAGGCATGCGCTGACTGCCGCTTTCCTGGAAGGAGACCGCGAGGCTTTTGAAGTATTCCTCAACCGGCGCGGGTTGTTGATTAAGGAAATGATGGACGTCTTGGTTAAACCTTGAAACGCTAAACAGATTGATATGATACGAATCCTCCAACTGCTTGTAAGCGTCCTTCTGCCGGTAAGTTTCTGCATGAACGCGCAGGAAACGCTTACCATTACGCAATGCTACGAGCTAGCCCGAAACAATTATCCGCTTATCAGACAATATGATTTGATAAACCAAACGGAACAATATACCCTGGCCAACGCCTCCAAAGGCTGGTTGCCACAGATAGCAATCAGCGCCAAAGCTACCTGGCAAAGCGACGTAACCAAACTGCCTTTCGACAGCCGGCAACTGTCTGCGGCGCTACCGGGCTTCGCCATCCCCACGCCCGGTAAAGACCAGTACCAGGTAGTAGCCGAGCTAAACCAGACAATATGGGACGGAGGCGTTATCCGCTCTGCCCGCCAACTGGCGACAGCCCGGGCGACGGCCGACCGGCAACAATTGGAAAGCGACCTTTATGCCTTGAATGAAAAGGTAAACCAGCTATACTTCGGACGTCTTCTGCAAGACGAACTGATGAATCAAAACAGCCTTCTCCAAAAAGAATTACAGGTAAATATAAACCGCGTAGCAGCCATGATGGCGAACGGCGTAGCCAATCTGTCCGACAGGGAAAGCCTCGAAGTGGAACTGCTGAACGCCCGCCAGCACGAAATAGAACTGAAAGCCTTACGCGAAGCTTACAGCCGGATGCTGGGCCTCTTGATAGGGCGGCAGGGGGAGTTTACGCTTACCCTCCCCTTTGCAGGAAATGAGGGGGCGCTACGGAACGGAGAAATCAACCGTCCCGAACTGAAGGCTTTCCATGCCGTAAGCCTGTTGACAGAGATGCAAAACCGGCAAATTACCGCCGGGTTGACGCCTCGCATCGGCCTGTTTGTGCAGGGAGGCTATGGCCGGCCGGGATTAAATATGCTGCAAAACAACTTTGAGCCTTTCTACGTAGCCGGCCTGCGCGTATCGTGGAATATAGGGAAACTGTATACGCTTAAAAACGACCGGCGCAAAGTGGAAACCGACCGCCTGAGCATCGACGTGCAAAGGGATATTTTCCTCTTCAATATCGCCTTGCAACGGATGCAGCAGGATACGGAGATACAGAAAATAACCGCCTTGCTGGAGGCTGGCAACCAAATTGTTAGCCTGCGGACAAGCATCAAGAAGGCGGCAGAAGCGAAGCTGGAGAACGGCGTCGTTTCTGTTACCGACCTCATCCGCGAGATAAACGCAGAAGACATAGCCCGGCAAACCGTAGCGGCCAACCGTATCCGCCGGCTCATGTCTCTATATAATTATATGTATACAACGAATCATAACTAAAACAGATGAAACAAACAACCTGCATCGCATTAACTCTGGCAGCGCTAATAAGCGCCTGCGGAAAAACCGACTATGCGGTAGACGCTACGGGCGTTTTTGAAGCCGTCGAAATAGTGGTTTCTTCCGAAGTAAGCGGTAAAATTATGGAATTGGGTATCCGCGAAGGCGACCGCATCAACGCCGGAGATTACGTGGGATATATAGACAGCGCGCAGCTTTACCTGAAAAAGCTGCAGGTAATGGCCGGCCTGAAAGCCGCAGACGTTCGCAAGCCGGACGTTCGCAAACAAATTGCCGTACTGGAGCAACAAATCGCCATCGCCCAAACCGAACAGCGCCGGATGGAAAACCTGGTAGTTGCAAAAGCCGGCAACCAAAAGCAAGTAGACGATATTGCAAACAATATCAAACTACTCAAAAAGCAAGTAGACGCTCAATACTCTACCCTCCATAAAACTTCGGGTAGCGTCGACGCCGAAGCCGAAGGGCTGCAATACCAAATCATGCAGCTCGACGACCAGTTGCAGAAATGCCGGATCGTCAATCCGCAGGAAGGAATCGTACTGGTTAAATATGCCGAACCCGGCGAGGTGACAATGCCCGGCAAACCTCTTTATAAAATAGCCGATACAGACTTGCTGTACCTCCGGGCGTATATCGTTGCCGCCCAGTTGAGCCGGCTCAAGCAGGGACAAACCGTCCGGGTATTTGCCGCCTTTGGCAAAGACGACCGCCGCGAATATCCCGGCGTTGTAAGCTGGATATCCGCCAAGTCTGAATTTACCCCGAAAGGTATCCAAACCAAAGACGAACGCGCCAACCTGGTATACGCCATCAAGATAGCCGTGAAAAATGATGGCTACCTGAAAATCGGACAGTATGGGGAAACGGTTTTTTTAATTGAAAATTGAAAAGTAGATTTAAATGGATAGCGTAGTTGTTAATCATATTGTAAAGACGTATGGGGATGTTCGGGCGCTGACGGATATTTCGTTGACGGTAGAAGCCGGCGAGCTGTTTGGGCTTATCGGGCCTGATGGCGCCGGGAAGACCACCCTGTTTCGTATCCTGACTACCTTGCTCCTGCCCGATTCCGGTTCTGCTTTGGTATGCGGACTGGATGTGGCGAAAGACTGGCGGGAGATTCGTACCAGAGTAGGCTATATGCCGGGACGGTTTTCCTTGTATCAAGACCTCTCGGTAGAAGAAAATCTCTCTTTCTTTGCCACTGTATTTAATACGACCGTCAAAGAGAATTATGATTTGATCCGCGACATTTATGTGCAGATCGAGCCTTTCAAAAACCGCCGGGCCGGCAAACTGTCGGGAGGGATGAAACAGAAGCTCGCCCTGTGTTGCGCCTTGATTCATCGCCCGGACGTGCTCCTTTTAGACGAGCCAACTACCGGCGTCGATCCCGTTTCGCGCGTGGAGTTCTGGGATATGTTAGACAGGTTAAAGAAGCAGGGGATAGGCATACTGGTCTCCACGCCTTATATGGACGAGGCTTCCCGTTGCGACCGCATTGCATTGATGCGAGACGGACGCTGCTTCACAACCGGCTCGCCCGGCCACGTCTGCCAATCGTTCCAAAAGCTCGTCTACTCGGTACGGTCGGCCAATATGTACAAACTGCTGGCCGACGTAAGAAGCTGGCCGGGAACGTACGCCTGTTATACATTCGGAGATTCGCATCATCTAACGCTAAAAGACGACGCTCCAAACCTTGAAAACCTGGAAACCTGCCTGAAAGAGAAAGGGCATACAGACGTCTTGCTCAATCCTGTAAAGCCCGGCGTGGAAGATTGTTTTATGGAACTCGGCGCTAATTGATATACCATGCATGTAATTGAAACGGATAAGCTTACAAAACGGTTTGGAAACTTTACGGCGGTAGACCGGATTAGTTTCCGGGTAGAAAGCGGCGAGATATTTGGTTTCCTGGGCGCTAACGGAGCCGGAAAAACAACGGCCATGCGCATGCTCTGCGGACTGTCTGTCCCTACTTCGGGCAAAGCGACGGTAGCCGGCTACGACGTATACAAAAAAAGCGAGCAAATCAAGAAACATATCGGATACATGAGCCAAAAATTCTCCTTGTATGCCGACCTGAAGGTATGGGAAAACATCCGCCTCTTTGGAGGCATATACGGATTGTCTGAAAAACGACTGGCCGACAAAACCGATGAATTGCTGCATACCCTGAACCTCGAAAACGAGCGAAACGCATTGGTAGGATCGCTCCCGTTGGGATGGAAACAAAAGCTGGCTTTTTCCGTAGCCATCATCCACGAACCCGCCATTGTTTTCCTGGACGAACCCACCGGAGGCGTAGATCCGGTTACGCGCCGGCAATTTTGGGAATTGATCTACGACGCGTCGGCACGGGGAATCACCGTTTTCGCCACCACGCATTATATGGACGAAGCCGAATACTGTAACCGCGTATCCATTATGGTAGACGGCAGGATAGAAGCGTTAGACAAACCGTCGGTACTGAAGGAAACCTATCATGCCGAAAACATGAACGAAGTATTCCGGTCATTAGCAAAAAAGGCCACGAGAGGAGAATAAAATCATGAATCCATTTGTATCATTCACAAGAAAAGAATTTTACCATATCTTCCGCGATGTACGCACGATGGCTATCCTGTTAATCATTCCCGTTATCCTGATTATCCTCTTCGGGTATGCCATCTCTACCGAAATAAAAAGCTCTCCCCTGGCAGTCCTGGATTATAGCCGCGACGAAGTAACAAACCGGCTGACGGAACAACTGCAAGCCGGCGAATACTTTACGGTATACCGGACAGTAGATAGCTATGAAGAAGTAGAAACGCTGTTCAGGCAAGGTAAAATACGGTTGGCCGTGGTATTCCCCGCCCAATTTTCTTCAACCGGCCAGCCGGCCGTACAAATCCTGGCCGACGCTACCGACCCCAATGAAGCAACCGCTCTCCTGCAGTATGCAACCGCTATTATTTCTACTTCCGGCGTCGCGGGCGGAAACTTGTCGGCAGAGGCCGGCCGGCCGGGCGTCGTCCCAACGGCCAATCTCCTTTATAATCCGCAAATGAAAGGCGCCTATAACTTTGTTCCGGGCGTTATGGGCTTAATACTCATACTGATTTGCTCCATGATGACTTCGGTAGGAATTGTAAAAGAAAAAGAATCGGGAACAATGGAAATACTTTTAGTCTCTCCCCTGAAACCTGTCTATATTATCCTGGCCAAGGCAACGCCTTATCTGCTTTTGAGTATGATCAATATCGCTACTATTTTGCTGCTGTCGAGGTTTCTGCTCGACGTGCCTGTTGCAGGCAGCATGATCCTTCTCGTTTCAATATCCATCCTGTATGCGCTGGTTTCTTTATGCTTGGGATTACTTATCTCAACCGTTGCCGACACGCAACAGGCAGCTATGCTTATCAGCGGCATGGCATTGATGCTTCCGGTTATGCTCTTAAGCGGAATGATTTTCCCGGTTGAAAATATGCCCTGGATATTAAGAGTACTGTCTGCTATCGTCCCGGCCAAATGGTATATCATTGCTGTAAAAGACGTCATGATAAAAGGATTAGGAATAGAGGCTATCCTTAACGAAATAGGCGTTATGTTATGCATGATTCTGTTTTTGATAGCCGTCAGCGTAAAACGTTTTAAAACCCGATTATAATGAAAATCCTCCTGTATTTACTGGAAAAAGAATGTAAACAGATCAAGCGAGACCGTTTCCTGCCTAAAGTTATTTTTATCATTCCGGTTCTACAATTGGCCATACTTCCTTTTGCCGCCAATTTTGAAATCAGAAACATCAATATAAGTATTGTAGACAACGATCATTCTGTTTATTCACAACGTTTGACCGAAAAAATACGATCTTCCGGATATTTTAAATTGTCAGATATATCCCTGAATTACGAAGACGGATTAGCTTCTATCGAAAATGATAAATCCGATATATTAATAGAAATACCTGTTAATTTTGAAAAAGATTTGGGAAAAGAAGGAGAAGCGCGCGTCCTGATTGCCGCCAATGCCATCAATGGTACGAAAGGAGGACTTGGCAGTTCTTATCTTTCCGGTATTATACAAGATTTCAACAGCGAATTAGGCTATGGCTTCAGTCAGGCGGCAGGAGGTATTGCTTCCAAATATCTATATAATCCGCGCCTGAATTATAAGAACTATATGGTTCCGGGAATAATGGTTTTCCTCTTAACGCTTATCGGAGGATTCCTTTCCGCTTTAAACATTGTCAGCGAAAAAGAAAAAGGAACGATTGAACAAATTAATGTAACGCCATTATCCAAATCATTATTCCTGCTATCCAAACTAATTCCTTTCTGGATTATCGGATTCATACTGCTAACCATCGGCATTTTTATCGCGTGGTTACTGTACGGACTTATCCCGGTTGGGAGCTTCGGCGTCATCTACCTGTTTGCCGCTATTTATCTGATCGCTTTCACGGGGTTTGGGCTGGCCATTTCGTCTATTTCGTCCAATCAACAACAGGCCATGTTTACAGCTTTCTTTTTCATCATTATTTTCGCGCTAATGAGCGGACTTTTCACCCCCATAAGCAGTATGCCGGAATGGGCGCAATGGCTTACTCTTTTTAATCCTTTGCGTTACTTTATTGACGTGATGAGAATGGTTTACCTCAAAGGTAGTCTGCTGTCTGATTTATCCGTACATTTTTTTGTAATTTGTCTTTTTGCCATATTCTTTAATGTCTTGGCTGTTATCGGCTATCGAAAAAGTAATTGACGGCAGGTTGTAAATCCTTTTTTTAAACCCGAAAATGACAGCGCACGTTCTGTAATCAGGCGCTGTTTGAAACGAAACCATCCAAATTTATGGGAGATGTTTTTTGCCAAACGAAGCCTGAAAATACGCGCATACCAAAGTATGTACGTATTTTCAGGCTGAAGGATGGCAGAAAACAACGCCATAAACGGATGGTTTATTTTCGAACAGAGCCTAAGTTAAATCGCTGGCTTATAAGTTCTCTGAAGTATCGATATCCTTCAATCTTTTTAATTGTTGCTCTATCCTTTCTTTTTCCTTGATTAGTCGAAGTTCTTCTTTGCCTAATTTTTCTTTTTTTAATCGGGCGGCCAGCGTAATTACTTCTTCTAATTCGGAATAAGAAAGATATTTAAGGCCTTTCGGTACAAAATCAAAAGCTTGTTCCTTCACGGCTCTTTTCGCTACTTTTTCTTCTTCAGTCATTTTTTTTCTTGCCATAATTCTTTTCTTTTTCTTTATTTACTACTGTTGTTTCAAATATCACAAGCAAATATATATATTTATTTGTTTTTTCACATAACAAATACATAAATATCGTCCGATTATGCTACATATTTCTCTTTTTTGCGTGCAAACTCGTGTACGAATCTCCATTTTTTGCGTAAGTTTGTAAAAATTATTTCAGGCTAAACTATAAAAATTAGAATAATATGCACAATTGGTTTGAATGTAAAGTATCTTATGAGAAAATACTCGAAAACGGGATGCAAAAGAAAGTTACAGAACCTTATTTAGTAGACGCCTTATCGTTTACTGAAGCGGAAGCGCGAATAATAGAAGAAATACGCCCATATATTACCGGCGAGTTCACGATTGCCGACATAAAGCGCGCCCGTCTTTCGGAAATATTTTTCAATGAGAATGGCGACCGTTTTTATAAGATAAAAGTACTTTTCATCTCGCTGGATGAAAAAAGCGGAGCAGAGAAAAAAACATCCGTACAAATGCTGGCGCAAGCTTCCGGATTAAAAAATGCTATTGCTATATTGGAAGAAGGTATGAAAGGAACAATGGCGGATTATACCATTGCATCCGTTACGGAAACCGCCCTGATAGACGTTTTTCCTTTCTCTGCAAACGATCCGGCGTCAACCAAACCAAACGAAGAATTAGCGCCCGGACAACAATCATGAGTATCGGTTCTAAAATAGAATGGCTGAAAAAAGAACTCCCGCCCGGCGTAAAATTAGTGGCCGTTTCTAAATTTCATCCGGCCGAAGCTATTTGGGAAGCTTATCAGGCCGGACAGCGAATATTCGGAGAAAGCAGGGTGCAGGAATTAACCGGCAAACAGAAGGCGCTTCCTTCCGATATCGAATGGCATTTTATTGGTCCTTTACAAAGCAATAAGGTAAAAGATATTGCGCCGTTTATACATACTGTCCATAGTATTGATTCGCTCAAATTATTGGAAGAAGTGAATAAACAGGCTGCCAGGCAAAACCGGATCATTCGCGTTCTGGCGGAAATACGCATAGCGACGGAAGAAAACAAACATGGATTTACGCCCCTCGAAGCAAAAGATATATTGAATAAAGAAAATATAAATTCTTTCGGCAATGTCCAGATTTGCGGATTAATGGGAATGGCTACATTCACCGACGATAAAACGCAAATACGAAAAGAATTTCAGTTGCTAAACGCTTTATTTAAAGATATAAAATCGTCGACTTTTAAAGATAACGGTTGTTTCAATGAATTGTCGATGGGAATGACCGGCGACTACCTTCTTGCCATGCAAGAAGGTAGTACAATGGTACGTATCGGAAGTTATATTTTCGGCAATCGATAACAGGCAACGCTTGTATGTTTTGCCCATTTTAATAACATGGATAAAGACTTTTCGGAATAATTATGTATATTTGTCTTTATTATATTTTAAAGTCTAACGTAATCAAATCAAAACATGGCCAATCTCGAAACGCAATATGCCGGATTAACGCTTCGCAACCCGATAATTATAGGAAGTTCCGGTTTAACGTCCAGTCCGGATCGTAATAAAGAATATGAAAAAGCGGGCGCGGGCGCGATTGTTCTTAAATCTCTTTTTGAAGAACAGATAGAGATGCAAAGTACGGCGCTAATGAATGAGTCTTACTATCCGGAAGCTACCGATTATATCCGCGAATATGTAAAGGCGAATCAGGTAAACAATTATCTGGAATTAATCAAGAACACCAAAGCTGTCTGCAATATTCCGGTTATTGCCAGCGCGAATTGTTATAAAGCCGACGCTTGGATTGACTTTGCCCGCCAGATAGAATTAGCCGGAGCCGACGCTTTAGAGCTTAATGTTTTTTATATAGATACCGATTTAACGTATGATTACGACGCAACTCGCAACATGTATGTTAATATAATCCGCAGAGTAAAAGAAATGATCCGTATCCCGGTTATCCTGAAGATCGGAAAATATTTCAGTAATATCCCGGCGCTTGTACATATTTTAAAAGTAAACGGCGCAGATGGCGTTGTGCTTTTTAATCGTTATTACCGCCCCGATATAGATATCAATACGATGCAACTCGTATCCGGCAACGTATTCAGCAGCCATTCCGATTTGGGAGATACGTTAAGATGGACGGCCATCATATCGGGCAAAATACCGAACGTCAGTATAGCTTCCTCTACCGGGATACATGATTGGGAAGACGTTATCAAATGTCTGCTTGCCGGCGCTTCTGCCGTACAAATGTGCAGCGCAATTTACACCTGTGGCGCCGAGATTATCACACAAGTCCTGACATGCGTGGAAGAGTGGATGAATCAAACAAAATACGAATCGATATCCGAATTTAGAGGAAAACTCAGTTATGCCAACAGCAAGAATCCGGGAATGTATGAACGCTCGCAGTTCATGAAATATTTCTCAAACAGAGATTAAGGAGGCGTCTGGAAATAAATCATACATGTATCGGCCTGTTTTCCGCCATTCTTCAGCCTGAAAATACGTACATACCCCGGTATGCGCGCATTTTCAGGCTTCGTCCGGCAAAAAACAGTTCCAATAAATTTGTATGATTTATTTCCAGAAGCCTCCCAGGGCAAACGCATCTAAAAAGCCCCATCCATTGGGGCGCGCCCCCGCAAGGGGAATGAAGAATTAAAAATTAAAAATTAAAAATGAAGAATTAAAATAAATCGAACGAAAAAAAGGCACGGCAAGCATTCTACCCAGGCAAGAAGCGCCTGATACATTTGCTAATTCTTAATTCTGCTTTCTGCTTTCTGCTTTTTTAATTTTCAATTTTCAATTTTCAATTTTCAATTTAATTGGGTCGGGCTTTCCGCTGCAAGTCCT
>JAIRYL010000013.1 GCA_031267775.1 Tannerellaceae bacterium | reverse complement strand
ATTTTTCTTCCCGAATGATTCGGTGAAAAAACTTCAGCTGAATTTTTCTTCCCGAATGGTTTGAGAAAAAAACTTCAAGCTCAGCGATTGCAAAGATAATAATTTTAAATGAAAATATGATACGTTTGGCGTATAATCTGCTGGCGCGGACTTGCAGTCCGTGCCGATCCATATTCGATAAAACGGCGCGGGATATGTAAGGGCGGGTTTCAAACCCGCCCCTACAGCGAACGGGCGCATTGAACCGTGAACTATTAACGGCGAACGTTGTAGAAAAGGATTTTTTTTATACCTTTGTCCCCGATATATAATTTATTCACCCCAATCATTACACAAAATATCCATGTCAGAAAAAGCGAAAGTAAAAACACCGGATCAGACGGTTATCCGGTTCTCCGGCGACAGTGGCGACGGAATGCAGTTGACGGGAACGATCTTCTCCAACCTCTCGGCAATCCTGGGCAACGATATTTCCACGTTTCCCGATTATCCCGCCGAAATCAGAGCGCCGCAAGGCTCACTGAGCGGAATCTCCGGATTTCAACTTCATTTAGGTTCCAGGAAAGTCTACACTCCGGGAGATAAAGCCGACGTACTGGTGGCAATGAATCCGGCGGCCTTGAAAGTAAACGCCGGAAACCTGAAGCCGGATTCGGTCATCATCATAGATTCCGACGCCTTTGTAAAAAGAGACCTCGAAAAGGCGGAGTTCAAAACCGACGATCCCGTTGAAGAGCTGGGATTGAGGACGCAGCAGATAATTGCCGCTCCCATCACCTCGATGGTCAGGGACGGACTGGAGGGTTTCGGACTGGACAACAAGTCGGCTGTACGCTGTAAAAACATGTTTACCCTCGGACTTGTATGCTGGCTTTTCGACCGGCCTGTCGACGGTGCGGCGAAGATGCTCGAAAACAAGTTTTCCAAAAAGCCCTCCATTGCGCAAGCCAATATTAAAGCCCTCACCGACGGCTACAATTACGGACATAACATACAGGCTTCGGTTTCGGTATACAGAATAGAAGGATCTGACGTTGAGCCGGGCATATATAAGGATGTAAACGGAAACAACGCCCTTTCCTACGGTCTGATAGCGGCAGCGGAAAAGGCCGGGTTGCAGTTGTTCCTCGGCAGTTATCCCATTACGCCGGCGACGGACATCCTGATAGAGCTTTCCCGGCATAAGAACCTGGGCGTCGTAACGGTGCAGGCCGAGGACGAGATAGCCGGAATATGTACGGCCATAGGCGCAAGTTTTGCGGGAAGCCTTGGCGTTACTTCCACGTCGGGGCCGGGACTGGCGTTGAAGAGCGAAGCCCTGGGGCTGGCCGTAATTGCAGAATTGCCGCTTGTCGTGGTCGACGTACAGCGCGGCGGCCCTTCAACCGGTCTGCCGACAAAGAGCGAGCAGACAGACCTCCTGCAGGTTCTCTACGGTCGTAACGGCGAGAGTCCGGTTGTCGTACTGGCCGCATCCACGCCGGCCGATTGCTTCGACATGGCCTTCTGGGCGGGCAAGATAGCTTTGGAGCGAATGACGCCGGTTGTTCTCTTGTCGGACGCTTTCCTTGCAAACGGCTCTTCGACGTGGCGCATCCCCGACCTGGATGAATATCCTGAGATAAAACCCAATTATGTGAGTAATTACAGTGATGACAAACCCTGGAAAGCCTATGCGCGCGATCCGGAAACGTATGCGCGCTACTGGGCCTTACCCGGCGAGGAAGGCTTTGCCCATCGCATAGGCGGCCTGGAGAAGGATTTCTTTACAAGCGCCATTTCAACCGACCCGCTGAATCATCAGAAGATGGTGCTGACGCGCCAGGCAAAGATTGACGGGATTGCGGATATTATCCCGGAAGTGGAAGTCGTGGGCGATGAAGACGCCGATTTGCTGATCGTGGGATGGGGCGGTACTTACGGGCATCTGTATGAAGCAATGGAGAAAATACATTCAAAAGGCAGGAAGGTTGCCCTGGCGCATTTCAGATTCATCAACCCGCTGCCTAAGAATACGAAAGAAGTATTGACCGGATACAAAAAAGTTGTCGTTGCGGAACAGAATAACGGTCAGTTTGCCAATTACCTTCGTTCGGTAATAGAAGGTTTCAATCCATATAAATTCAACCGCATCAAAGGCCAGCCCTTTATAGTGTCCCGCCTGGTTGATGAGTTTACAAAGATTATTGAAAAATAAGAGGAAATATTTTACTCGTAGAACATAAATTATTATGAACATAACATACGATTCAAAAGATTTTAAAAGTGACCAGCCGGTGCGCTGGTGTCCCGGTTGCGGCGATCATGCGGTTTTGAATTGCCTTCACAAAGCGATGGCTAAACTCGGAACGACGCCAAGCCAAAATGTTGTTATTTCGGGTATCGGCTGTTCGTCGCGTTTGCCTTACTATATGAATACTTACGGATTTCATACAATTCACGGTCGCGGCGCCGCCATTGCTACCGGTGTTAAAACGGCAAATCCCGCTTTAAACGTGTGGCTGGTGACGGGCGACGGCGATTGTCTGGCAATTGGAGGCAATCATTTTATCCACGCACTGAGACGCAATGTCAATATCAACGTTATCCTTATGAACAACAGGATATACGGATTGACAAAAGGGCAGTATTCGCCGACTTCAATGCGCGGTTTCGTTTCCAAAAGCTCTCCCTACGGGACGGTTGAAGATCCCTTCGAGCCTGCCGAACTTGCTTTCGGCGCACGAGGTACGTTCTTTGCCCGTACCCTGGATGTTGATCTGCAGAACCAGACCGACACTCTGTATGAAGCAGCCAAACATAAAGGCGCATCTGTCGTTGAAGCGCTGGTGAACTGCGTTATTTTCAATAACGGGACTCATTCCGGAATCTCCGGCCGTGAATTTCGCGCCGAAAAAACGATAAATCTGAAACACGGCGAAAAAATGATTTTCGGAAAAGACAATAACAGAGGTATTGTACAGGACGGTTTTAAACTAAAGGCTGTTACAATAGGAGAGGATGGCTATACCATCGACGATGTGCTTGTGCATGATGCTGAAACGGAAGACAACACGCTGCACGGTATGCTTGCTATGATGAAGGGTGATTTGCCTGTAGCGCTTGGCGTTATACGCGCATTTGACGCTCCCGTCTATGATGAATCGGTTCACCGGCAGATTGAAGATGTTAAGAACAAAAAGCCTCAACGCAAACTCAGGGAATTGCTTTTAAGCGGTGACACGTGGGAAGTAAAATAGATCAGGCTTTTGATATTTCAGCCGTCTGACCGGGGTCTTTTAAAAGTAAAACTGATTGTTTCAGGAAAAAAACAGGAAATAGATTTGTAAAATAAATTTTTTCCCTTATCTTTGCCGCCGATCCGGGAACAATATCATAAAGATACAGGTTCAGGTCCCATAGCTCAGTTGGTCAGAGCACCTGACTCATAATCAGGGAGTCCTTGGTTCAAGCACAAGTGGGACCACCGATTGATAATAAAGCACTTACGTCGAAAGATGTAGGTGCTTTTATTTTGGGGTTTGCATGCAATTTGCATACAGCTTATTGTTTATATTCTAAATTTATAGTAGAGGGTCTTTTTCGAGCATTAACTATTTTTATGGAGATTTCAATTTATAGTAAATATTATTGATACTTTTCGCAAACCAACTTATCTTTACTTTTAAGTGCAGCAAATCCACTAATATCTCATATCTGGCTATATCTTCTCCATATCTAAAAATATCTCCTCTTGGGTCAATCTTATTAAAACCAACAATCATCTCTTTTAGCCAAGAAGGTATTGCAGTTTGAAACTTTGTTTTAACCAAGGTTTCAAATCTAGCATACAGTTTAAGCAAATTGTGGGTTTTAGGAGGATTCCTTAAAATGGATTTCAGATATAATTCAATGGAATGTCGATATTGATATAAGATAGGACTTGCAAAATCATAAAGGTTATCTTGTTCTTTTATTCTCTCAAAAAGGATATCGCCGGATTCTTTGAATGCGTTGGCTAGTGATAGTTGATTGTCTAAAGAAGCCATTCCAGCGAATAATACATTATTTTCTACACTAGCGATTTCTTCATATGGCTCTTGAAAGATAGGTGTTATTTGAGTAATTAAATTGTTAATATTCTCAATATTGTAATATTCATATGAATTTAACCCAAACTTTATGTGTTCAATATCAGGCTCGTCTTCCCAATATAACAAAACATAGGCAAAAATACGAATATCTTCAACTGTATAAAAACGTTGCTGCCCTTTTGGAGGATTAGAGCTTTTGCTTAGATATTCTGAAAAGAAATATGTCCAGTCCTTTACATTCTTATTATCTACATTAAATAATTTTGCGATATCGGCTACAGAGTACATAAAAATCAATCTAAATTGTATCTAACCCTAGCTCTTTTAAAAAAATATTATGTTCCTTTGTTTTTTCTTCAATGATTTTGTTAACTGAAATTAATTTTTCGTTTACCTCTTTCAAGTCAATTTGTACCTCGTCTTCTGATGTGCTGACATATCTCGAAATATTCAGATTATAGCCATTCTTTTCTATTTCTTCCATTGAGACCCTGCGTGCATACCTCTCAATATGTTCAGGTCTGAATTGATAAGTTTCA
Source organism: Tannerellaceae bacterium (assembly GCA_031267775.1). Classification (GTDB taxonomy): domain Bacteria; phylum Bacteroidota; class Bacteroidia; order Bacteroidales; family Tannerellaceae; genus DFXE01. Next base: position 290 of record JAIRYL010000013.1, on the reverse strand, counting down.
ACAATTTTATCAATGTGTTTATCATTTAAACTATTTTGTCTTTTTTCCGGATCGAAATGTTCCGCTGCGTTGACAAACAACACGTCATCTTCTTTCTTACACTTTTTCAACACCAAGATACAAACAGGAATACCTGTCGAGTAAAATAAGTTGGATGGCAAACCAATCACTGTGTCAATATGATTATCTTTTAGAAGTTTTGTACGAATGCGTTCCTCCGCACCTCCCCGAAATAAGACCCCATGAGGCAATATAATCGCCATTGTTCCATCTTTTCTTAAAAAGTGGAA